>CAZGNQ010000086.1:0-12379 GCA_964527285.1 uncultured Hyphomicrobiales bacterium
CGGACTTCGGCGAACCCATCTGGAAGGTGCCGGCCGGAACCACGGTCATACGGGTCAGCGCCGGATCATCCTGGAACTCAGTGCCGGGGCCAAGGCAGATCCCAAGTCGCGCGTCTGCAATCAGGCCCTCGCGACAGGTCAGCTCGCACTGACCCGACGGCCCATTTCGCGTCTGGCCCACCGGGCACGGCGCCGGAGTGACACATTCCCGCAGGCTCTGGCGGTCCACGATCACGCGCATGTCAATCGCATTGCGCACGACCCCATCGACCCGGAACGATGCCGTGGTGAACAACAGGCCGTCGTCCGGTCGCGGTCGCGTTTCGATCACGATCGTTGAGAGATCATTGCCTGTGACCTCGACGTTGAGCGGCGCGATGCCCGGCCACTCCACTTTCTGCCCCTGGGCGGCCTCGACCGTGCGGCGCAATGCGAAAAACTCGCGCTGTAGTCGGCCACGCGCCCGGGCCAGCAGATCGCAATCCGGCCCATCAATCGGGTCAAATCGATAGAAGACGGTTTTGACCTGCTGGATCTGGTCGACGAAATTCTGCAGCAAATACTGGAACGACGCCTCACCAAGAACATAAGTCGCACCGGACCCGGCGCCGGAAATGTTCTTTGAGACCTCGTCCGTCTCGGTGTTGTAATAGAGATTGGCGGACTTCGCGCAGGCGGCTCCGCCCTCCGCGAAAAAATCAAACCGCAATGCAATGATATCGCGCTCGATGCGCGTCGCATTCACCGTAATCGATGCGACCTCATCCTTCTTCAGCTTCGTGATGAAGCCTTCCAATTGCGTCCGGCCGCGTGGCCCTGCGGTGTACTGCATGGCCCGACGTCCCAGCAAGTCCAACCGCCTGATGGAAAAGGGGGGGCGCTCCAATGCCCTGGCAATGCGGCTGCTCAGGTTTTCATTCTGGGCATCGGAAATGGCAGCCGGATTGGGGATGATGCCGGTGAAGGTCACGGGCACTGTGCCGCCCGAGAGATCAAGGCAGCTTTGTGTGGCCCTGAACAGCTCATCGCCCAGATCATCAACCGCATCCGCCAAGGCATCGGACTGCTGAGCCTGCGCCACGAGCCCGAAGGTGGATTGCGCCGCCGCGCTCCCCGGCACCCCCGTTAATGCCACGGCGCCGGCAATGAGCATTCCCCCGGCGCCACACCGCAAAGCGGCCAGACATGTCATCAATGCAGATCGCATGTGTTGCACTCCCTCTGCGTCGCGGGTTCCGGGGCTCTCGTTGAGGCAGACGTGATGCGCGCCTCGCTCTGGCACATAGCGTCCGCCACCGCGGCCCGGTCACCCGTCATCGCGTTGTGTCTTTGCGTCTTGGCCGCACTGCCTGGAACAGTGTGCGGCACAAGGCGGGCAAACACTGTCCGTTTGATGACGACCGCACCACTTCGCACTGTCACTGGCCCTTCAAATGCCGTCAGCCTGCCGTCATGGCCGTCGTGCTCCACGGGCGACGCCCGATCATCGCGCCAGCCGGACTTCGACCTCAGCACCGCCGTGGCCATGGCGGCTGTCGCGCGCGCGCACCCTGATGGTGCTGACCTCCTCAGGGATCGCCACACCGGAGATCGAGCGCGTGAAGGGCTGCTCGTTCACATGGGGGTGATAAAGCGTGCGCGTTGCAAGCACCTGCCCGCCAGGTGCCAGGACATCAAACGCGTCGGCATAATGCTCCCATCCGGTGTCGGCGTGGCGCACTGTCGCCTCGATCCGCCAGCGGCCGTCAGCCGTCTGAGTTGCGGTGGCGGAGAGCACGTCAGCCTCTCCGGCGTGAGTGCCGTCTGACAGGCCGATCGCGGTCATCCCAACGAAGGTCACAGCTGAAAGAAACTTGCGCAACATATTCGCATATCCCTAATCTTGCTTGGGGCTGTTCAGTTAATGAACCCGTGCGCCCCGCGGGTTTAGCGCGTGCGCCTGAATGCAGGCTGCTTGCAGGCTGCATGGCTGGCCGGGGGCGATGCCTTGCCGCGCATCGGCTGAGGCGACGAATGCAAGCCAATCAATAACGCAGGGCCGATCTCGCCGGAACAGTCTGGTCGAGAGATCACGCTCTCCACGTTTTTTTTTCCGTTCATCTTTCGCTTCAGGTGACCTCACCTGAAGCGGATGAACGCCAGGGAGATAACGCATTGCTGCAGGAAAACCGCTCGGAGAACGACGACGATGTCGATTTCAGCCGCCATGCCTATGTTGCCCACTCCGGTGCACTGGACGCGCTGTTGATTGGATTTCGCAAACATCTGAGCAAGTTATCATTCGCTGACATCAAGATCATGCGGGTGTTGCGGGCGGCCGGCGACGATGCCGACGAGGATCTCGTGGTGGGCGCCGTGGTCGCAACGGCGGCCAAGGAACTTCGCACCAATGAGCGGACCGCACGCGAGCGGATCCGCGCGCTCGAGGATTATGGCCTCGTCTCCGCCACGCGCGGCCCAAAGGGTAACCAGAAGCTCCTGCGCATGACGCCGGTCGCCAAGACCGCCTGGAATGCGATGGAGCGCGAATTCCTGGCGATCGTCCCGACACTGATGAACGTCATCGCGCATTATGAAAATGCCGATGCCGCGCCGCCGACGGCCGCAAGCAGCGACTGGAAGTGCTGCGACCCGCTGCATCCCGAACACAAGGACCACATCCGCCCGCCCGCCTTCCGGCTTCCCGGCCACTGAGCCGGTGGCTCCGGGCGGCGAGAACGGTTGTTACCAGTCGAGCGAGCCGCCCACCACCAACGTGGCCGTGCGCCAGCGTGCCACTACAGCGCCACGCCGCGCACCCGCGCGCGCACCGTCTCGAACGCAGTGCCTGTCAGTGCATCTGCCATATCCTCTCCGGTCAGCGCGCCGAACTTGAAGCCGTGGCCCGAGCATGCACTGAGGAAATAAATCTCCCCGTCGCGCTCCAGGACAAAGCGTTCCTCCGGCGCCATGACGTAATAATTGGCGACGGCCTCGACGACCTCGGACTGGCCGAGGCCTGGAATGCGCAAATCGTAAGCCGCCAGAATCCGCACCACCTCGTCTTGCGTCATACGGCGCCCCGCCTCGTTGGGGGCGTGCGGGCGGGTCAGCACCCCGAGCCCAAGTTTCATGGCAATGCCCTCCAGCGGCGGCATGCCCCACAGGTCGTCATGCCCGCCCAGATCGACCCAGCATGGCATCGCCTGCAATTGGGTGGCGAGCGGTTCAGGCGGCGCCACATAGACCACGTTTGAGCGGTAAGACTGAAGCGTGGCACCGATCGACGCCGGCGCAAGGTCGGCAAGCCCCGTGCCGGCGGTGACCACCACAGCATCCCCCGACAGGACCGTGCCGTCATCGCAATGGGCCAGCGCACCTGGACGCGCGGGTGCCCCGGCGCTGATATGAGCCACCCGCGTGTTCGCCATGAGACGGGCAGACCCGGAACCGCGCAGCCAATCGGCCAGCCCGGTGAGGATCCGCCGCGCGAACAATAGGCCATCGCCGTCCTTCAGCAGCATGTAGCGCGCGCGACCGGGCCGCAGGAATGCGAAGCGCGCTTCGATCTCATCTGGAAGCAGAACCGTGTGCGCAATCCCCGCGTCATCGAATGCGCGCCGGGCCGCGTCGGTCCAGTCGCCCTCGAGTTCGCTGATGGCCATCATTCCGGTGACCCGCAGGTGGCTCTCTCCAAGGTCAGACCACATCCTGGACCAGGCGGCATGGGCAAGCGCGATCCGCGCGGCATAGACCGGGCGTCCGGCATACTGAGAGCGGATCAAACGGTGATGGTCATAGGATGCGCCCCACGGATTGGGGATCGGCCCGCTGTCGATAACATCAACGCTCCAGCCGCGTTTGACGAGTGCCCAGGCTGTGCTGAGGCCGTTGATCCCGGCGCCAACGATAACGGCATGCGGCATGAGTCTCCCCCGTGCCCGTTCGATCCGCACAGCGATCGCATCACCTGCGCGCACCACCCAACGCCGACAACCGGCACAGGCATGCTCACGGCCATCGCGGATTGTTCAAAAAAAAACCCGCACAGAAGACTGCGCGGGGTCAAGTCGAGGGGATGTGGAGGAGAGAAGTCGTTGAGGCGTGCCAGGTGCCCGCGCGGCGGGGTCAGCTCCGCGATCCGGGCGCCCGACACGGCCTCCAGAGGATCAATAGTAACGGCGAGCGCGGTAACGCACACGGATCGGCGTGGCCACGCAGCGGGCGAGCGGGTTCAAACCAGCGCGCTGGCGGTGGGCCAAGGCGCGATCACAACGGCGAAACGCCCGGCGGCAGGCGCCTCGACCATGCGCCACGCGGCGCGTGCCAGCGAGGCGGACACCATCGATACGGCGCGCCACAGCGACACACCGGAAGCGAACACCAACCCGCGTGACATCCGCGCCGGCGATGGATTGGGCTTGGGCAATGGCATTGGCTGCCGGTGCCGTCGGGGATGCCGACGCCACTGCGGCGCCGAGGGTCATGGCCGCCCCTGCAACGGCGGAAGCGATGAGAGCTGCAAAGCGCATGTGGGGTGCTCCTTGTGGATCAACGGTTGCTCAGACCAGCCGTCTGGCGGCGGTGGGTGGTGATGCTCTGCAACTGGGTCACATCGCGTCGCCGATCCCCTTGTCTTCGATGCATCCGTTATCGGATCTCATGCCTGAATGCGCTTTGAAGCCCACGTTCATTGGGCATTCATGTGCTGCAGCCCGCCAGAAAGCAGGGCGATGGCTTTATGAAACAGTGATCGGAAGGATGCGAGGTCGGTGCGCAAGCGCGGGTGGCGGGCATGTTAGCGACGCCTTCTGGCAATCGTGAGGCGGACCGCTTTGCACCGGATCGGACGCGTTTCATTTGCCTGACATGGACAAAACAGGCATGAGCAGCGCCACGACCGAGCAGGCAGCGTCGACGGCATCACGGCGGGTGGAGCGCCGAGGGCCGATCAGGACCGCTGCCCGATGGGCAGCCGTGAGACAGGCATGCCCAGGACCAATGACCCGATGACCTCTCGCGATGAGCAACACCTGCCTGCGCAGGACGCCGCGGCCCACGTTCGCGACGGCGATCCCCACGTTGGCGACGCCGATCCCCACGGCAATCCCGCGTCAGAACCGGTCTCAAGCGAACCCGGCCAGGCCTTTGTGCACCGCCCCATCTACCCTGAGGGCAAGGCCGCCCTCCACGTGGACCCGGAAGGCGCAACTGGCCTGTGCGCAGAGCACGCCCGCCCCTACGTGCTTGCTGCGACGATCATCGCATCGGCCATGGCCTATATTGACGGCACCGTTGTGCACATCGCCTTGCCAACCATGCAGGCGAGCCTGGGCGCATCGTTCGAAGCCATGCAGTGGGTTGTAAACGCCTATGCATTGACGCTCGGCAGCCTGATCCTGATTGGCGGTGGGGCGGGAGATCGATTCGGCCGGCGGCGGCTCTTCATCGCCGGCATCGCCATTTTTGCACTCTCATCGCTCTGGTGTGCGGTTGCACCCGACGCCGCGACCCTCATTGCCGCGCGTGCCGTTCAAGGCATTGGGGCGGCGCTCCTGGTGCCGCAAAGCTTGGCGATCATTGCCACATCCTTCCCGAAGGAAAAACGCGGCGCGGCGATCGGCATCTGGGCCGGTGCATCCGCGGTCACAACCGCACTCGGGCCGCCAATCGGCGGATTGATGATCGATGTGCTGGATTGGCGCGCGGTCTTCTGGATCAACCTGCCCCTGTGCGCACTGGCCATTTGGCTCACCGCAGCACATGTCCCTGAAAGTCGCGATGAGGCCGTTGAGGCACCGTTGGACTGGGCAGGCGGCGTGGCAGCGATTTGTGCATTCGGCTTTCTGACAGCGGGGCTCACCAGCATCGGCCATGCCGATGGCGCCTGGCTTGCCTATCTCTGGCTTGGCCTGGGCCTCTTGGGTCTGGGGTTTTTCATCCGCTTTGAAGCCAACACAAAAGCACCGCTGATCCCGCTCGATTTGTTCCAACAGCGCGCTTTCACGGGCGCAAACCTCATGACCTTGGCGCTCTATGGTGCGCTTGGCGCAATACTCTTTCTGTTGCCGTTTGATCTGATTGCCCGCCGGGGCCTTTCCCCCACCGAAGCGGGGCTGACGCTGCTGCCGCTCGGTCTCATCATCGGTGTGCTGTCCAAACGATCGGGCGATATGGCAGACCGGATCGGCACGCGGACGCTGATCGTTGGCGGTGCGTTGGTGGTTGCCGGCGCCACGGCCGTTCTGGCGCTCAGCTTTGACAGCTTTGTCTTCGGCGTTCTGCTTCCGTTATGTGTGATCGCGGTCGGCATGGCCGGCGTGATCGCACCGCTCACCACCGCAGTGATGAACGCAGCCGATGATGCACGGTCGGGCGCGGCGTCAGGTGTCAACAATGCCGCGAGCCGGCTTGCCGGTCTGTTTGCCGTGGCCATCGCCGGCAGTCTGGCCAGTGGCGTCTTCACGGGCGCCCTGGCCGACAGCGGCGTCAGCGGTGATGCGCGGTTCGGCGTGCTGCCAACGCCGGGCGATCCGCAGCGTGCCGCCATGGAAGCAGCCTTCGTCTCGGCCTACGGCGCGGCGCTTTGGATGGCCGCCGCCTGGGCCGTGGTCGCCGCTGTGCTCGCGTTCTTCACACTGCCGGGTCGGCCGTCGAGCGACATTGGTGGGGGCGGATCCCACCCGCGTCACAGGCGCTCTGAGAACGCCCCAACGCCGCTCGCGCACTGATTGACGCACATCAATGCTTTATCGGGCGACGCCGGCTTGTGTGCGCTGCAGCAGGCGCAACCCTACAGCCGCGGCGGACGCGGCGGGACACCTGTCGACATCCACCAATGCGCGCCTCGACGAAACATCATCCCGCCAAATGGCTTCGAAATAGCTGCTTTAGGGAAATTCAACCGTGAGATGCGATTTTTCCGGATATTTTTCCAGGGACGCTGCCGCCCATTGGTCCAGCGTCAAGCCGCTGCCTCTGACCATCAAAAATGCGTCGCGCAGCCTCGATTGCGCGGGCGCAACAAATGCGCATCTAGCATCCAGCGTCCATCCCGCACGAAGCGGAGCGAATACGTTGGCAGCGCAAGCGTGCGCGCCGACACCCTCGACCGCAGAACTCGCGACGACTTATCAGGAGCAAACGATGACCCATTCACCGGTCGCCGAACGTGCGCCACACACCCCTGTTGCGATGCCCAACGCGTCGACGACCGCCATCCAGAAGGCGCCGGACAACGTTTTTGCCCAACCTGTGGTCGACGTCGAGCACTACACAGACCGGCTGTTCCGCTTCCGCATCACGCGACCTGCCAGCTTCCGCTTCCGCTCCGGCGAGTTCGTCATGATCTCCATGCCTGGTCTCCCGAAGAGCGTGTTCCGGGCCTACTCGATCGCCAGCCCGTCCTGGGATGATGAGATCGAGTTTTTCTCCATCAAGGTGCCCGGCGGCCCGCTGACGGAGCACCTTCAGAAGATCCAGGTCGGAGACACGGTCTGGATGAAAAAGAAGTCAACGGGCACGCTTGTCATGGATGCGCTCACGCCGGGCAAGCGCCTGTTTCTGCTGTCGACGGGAACGGGCATCGCGCCATTCGCCTCCATCATCCGCGATCCCGAAACCTACGAGAAATTCGATCAGGTGATCCTGACGCAGACATGCCGTGAGGTCGGTGAACTGCAGTACGGCTTTGACGTCACGCAGGCTGCCAAGCAGGACATCCTGGTGGGTGAAGAGGCGTCGCGCCAGTTGACGCATGTGGCAACCACCACGCGTGAGGAGAGCCCGTTGATGGGCCGTATCACGACGCTCATTGAGGATGGTCGACTGTTCGACACGCTCGGCCAGAGCGCGCTCGACCCTGAGAGCGACCGCGTGATGCTGTGCGGATCCATGGCGATGATCCAGGACCTGAAGACCATGCTCACGGCGCGCGGCTTTGAAGAAGGCGCCAACAATCGTCCGGGCGCATTCGTGATCGAGCGGGCGTTCGTGGACTGAGCCGAGCCGGGACGGGTGCCCGTCCGCGGGGGCCCAATGCTGCGTCCCCGAACGGAACCAGGCCTCTCAAGGCGGGACGGGTGGAGGCGTTGCGGGCAACGCGTCCGCTTCAAGTGGAAGCCCCCGAGCGAAAAAAGCTAAACAGCAGAACAAGGCGCCCGTGATTGCCCGGCGCTTTGATGCCCGGCCACAAAACCAGTTCTAATTGCTCCCCGTCACCCGGACGGTGCGATAGAGGCCGAGGATCGGCGCCAGCCGCTCGATCACGCGTGCCGTGGTGGGTGCCGCCGTGTGGCCTGCACCACGGCGCGGACGACCCGCATCCTCGTATTTTTTCTCTCCCCTCGGTGAGAACAACATGACCATGGTGACGATCTGCGGATCGGCAACAGGGACGACCCCGAGGAAGCTGGAGATCACCTTGTCGCGGGCGTAGCGCCCATCGACCACCTGCTCTGCGGTGCCTGTTTTCCCGCCGACATCGAAACCGCGCACGGCAGCCAGATTGGCCGTGCCCTCGGGCTCGCGTACGTTGTCGCGCAGAAAGGCACCGATCCGCTGGCTCACGGCCGGCGCCACCACCGGACGCGCCGGCATGCGCCTTTGGCCGGGATGCCATTTCAACAATGTGGGCACGACAGGCCGCCCGCGATTGAGCAGCGTTGCAGCGGAGGCGGCAAAACGCAGTGGAGTGATCGCCAAGCCATGGCCGAAGGACGCTGTCATGGCGTGCAGGTCATCCCAGCGTGGCGGACCCAGCGGCTTCAGCCCGCTGGCCAATTCGCTGCGCAGTGGGGTCATGATGTCGAGACGCTCGTAAAAGGACCTCAGCGCCCCCGGACCGATCAACTCGGTCGCCCGTGCAGCCCCTATGTTCGATGATCGCAACAGGACCTGGCGCAGTGTCAAAGGATCCCGCGATGGGTGCGCATCGGAGATCGTCACCCGACTACGCTTGATCGGGTCGGCGACGGAAAACCGTGTCCTTGGTGTGATGAGCCCGCTCTCCATCGCGGCTGCGACGGCAAAGATCTTGAAGACAGAGCCCAACTCATAGCGGCCGTGGACAATGCGGTTGATCCGCTCGCCACCACTGGCGTGGGACGGATCGGCGGGGTCCAGGGCAGGCAGCGAGACAAGCGACAGAATCTCACCGGTCTTGGCGGACAGTATCAGCCCGGCCGCAGCCTCGGCCCGGTAACGCGCCATGGCCGCGCGCAGCTCCACTGTGAAGGCATGCTGAGCTGCAAGATCGATGGACAGGCGGACGGGCGCCTTTGTCGTGCGTCCAGGCGCAACGATCGTTTCGGTTCCAATCTCGCGGTCGATGTAAAGCTCGATGCCTGAGCGCGCGATGTTGTCGATATCAACGCCGCCCGTAATGTGGCCCACCGTCATGCCCTTGGGATAAACGCGGTGCAGCTCATCGCGAAATCCAAGCCCGGCGAAGCCCGCGTCGTGGAGGTTTTGCGCTTGGGTGGGTTCGAGCGCCCGCCGCAGCCAGACAAAGCGCGTGTTCCGACGCGTCACGAGGCCATGCCAGTGGGCCACGGACGCATCGGGAAAGGCGTGGTGCAACGCCAGCGCCAGGGCATCGGCATCGCGCACCCGGGTGGGGTCAACGAACAGCGACGGACGCACAAGATCCGTCGCAAGCAACCGTCCCTTGCGATCAAGAATGTCCGGGCGGGCAACGGACGATGCGACCACGGCCGCCGAGTAGAACGTGCCATCGGCCGTCTGGCTGAGCCCCAGGCGCACGAGTTGCCCGACAATGCTGCCGACACACGCGATCAGCACAATGGCCAGTAGGGCAAGCCTGCGCAGCGCCCGAGCGGGAACCCGTGCCGCGCCCTTCTGGCTTGACGCCTTGCGGTCGCGCTGCTCGCGCTCTCGTTGTGCTGACTGCCCAGCGCGCGACGGACGATGGCGCTGAGAGACGGTTGCCTGCCATTCTTTGGCAACCGCATCATCCGCCATCATGCTCATGGTCGCGCTCCGCTCGGTGCAGCGCCGCGCTCAAGCAGGCGGTCCGCCTCACGCATGGCAGCGCGTGCTGCAACGTGGCCAGGCGTCTGGCGAAAGGCATCGGCCTGGTGCTCGTCGGGAGCGCTGGCGGTGCGCCGCGCCGGCAGCGCGTTTTGCAGCACTTGGGGTGCGCGCACGTTTTCCCCCATCGCCAGTTCGGGCGCTGCCAGCATGGCGGCAATGGGGTCATCACGCGTTTCGCGATCGTCGGGTGTACCGTCTGCGGGCGCAAGCCGCGTGGCGGCCACCACCGCATCCACGGCTGCCTCGTCACCCGCCTCACCTTCTCCCTTGTTATCCTGCAGCGCGGCAATAACAGGCGACGATGGCCCTTCCGGCAGACGCGGTGCCGGCGGCGCTGGCACTGGTCCTGTCACCGAGATGGCATCGCCAGGTTTTTCAGGGCGCATGCCCAACCGCTCGCGTGCCAGCGGATCGAGACGCTCAGGCGCGGTCAAAAAGGACAACTCAGCCTCGAGCGTCGCGATGGCCGCGCGCTTGCGCTCGACGGAGCGTTCCAGCTTGCGCACGTTGGTGCTCAGATCGCGTGTGTCATATTTCATGTGATAGATCAGCGATGTCGTGACGATGGCGGCCAACGCGAGACACAACACGATGAGACGACGCATGACTTGCCCCTGGCACGGGCGCCAAGGGTTACCGGCATCAGACGGCTCTAGGGCGCATCATTGAGGACCGGAACGCCCAGGGCGCGATGATCGCAGGGCCGCGCGGCGCCTTCCGTTCGCTCGGCGATCCGCAGGATGGCGGACCGGGCACGGGGGTTGCGCGCAAGCTCCTGGTTACCAGGATGTAAAGGCCGAGGGTTAACAATTCGGAAACTTGGCGTAGCAACCGGCGCAGCTTCCGGTAGGTGTCGGGAGGCGCGTGGCTCTTTTCCGGCACGCATACGAAGGAAGCGTTTAACGATCCGATCCTCAAGGGAATGGAAGCTGACGACGGCCAACCGCCCACCCGGCCGCAACAAACGCTCCGCAGCGCACAGCCCGTCGGCAAGCGCGCGCAATTCATCGTTTACGTAGATTCTCAATGCCTGGAACGTGCGCGTGGCGGGATGCTTGTCGTCGCCCGGACGCTGGCCGATGGCGCTGCGCACCAGGTCGGCCAACGCGGCAGTCGTTTCAATAAGCGCCTCGCTTCGCGCCTTCTCCATGGCCCGCACAATCGCACGGGCGCGGCGCTCTTCGCCGTAGGTTTTCAGGATGCTGACGAGGCGCGCCGGCTCGAAGGTGTTCACCACGTCGCTGGCGCTCATGCCTGACTGCGCCATGCGCATGTCGAGGGGGCCATCGTTGAGGAATGAAAATCCGCGTGCTGCTTCGTCGAGCTGCATCGAGGACACGCCCACGTCGAGGACAACAGCGTCAACGTCTGCGGCGCCGGCCTCGCGCACGAGATGGTCCAGGTGGCGAAAGTTGCCGCTGATGAACGTGAACCGCGCCGCGCCCTGATCGCCAGTAACACGGCCGGTCGGCTCAAAGCTGCGGCTCAGCGCGGCGCCGGTTTCGCCCGCCGATGGATCCTGATCTATGCCGAACACGTGAGTGCCGGCCGGACTGGCGCCAAACCGATCCAGAAACGCCCTCGAATAGCCACCGGCACCAAATGTGCCGTCCACTATAACAGCCCTTCGCCCCTCGGCCTGCGCTGCGGCGACAGCCGGCTCAACCGCCGCCAGCACCTCATCCATCAACACGGGGATGTGGCGGGGGGAGCCGTCTGCAGCACCCGCGGCGTCCTTGGCGCTGCCCCCCGCCATCATCCCGTGCCTCCTCAGCTGCGCTCGGATCCCACCGATGCGGGTCCCTCTATATCCGAGCGCCCCCCTGCGCCGAAGAGCCTTTTATGGTGCCGCACCTTCTCTCGCGCGCGCTGGCGCTGCGTCTCGAAGGCGTCAGGCTCCCACATCTGGAATTTCGTACCCATGCCGACAAAAGCGACGCGGGTTGTGATGCCGGCGTGTGCCCGCAGAGCTGCGGGGAGAACGATGCGCCCGTCACCGTCGATCTTGAGGACCTGAACGTCGCCGTAGAGCGCGACAGACAGCTCGTCCCGCTCGTCCGAATAGTCATCGAGAGCGTCGAGCAGCGCGTCGATCTTGCGCGCAAGCCTTTCGCCGCCTGCATCAAGGGCCGGAGCGTCGAGCGCGGGGTAGCAGTAGATGCCGCCGTCGTAGCCGTCTCGCGCCAGGATCTCCCGGTAGTTGGCTGGAATGGAAACCCGCCCCTTCGCGTCAACTTTGTTTGTGAACGTCGAAACGAAACGGTCCATCGGCCCGGCATGCATCCCCCCTTGTGCCAATTCCTCCGGTGACGTCGGCCGCCCCCGCGCCGCGCAATCACCGCCCCCA
>CAZGNQ010000087.1:0-12326 GCA_964527285.1 uncultured Hyphomicrobiales bacterium
AGCGCAAACACGGCCGCGACTTTGGCCATCAGAACGCGACCGGGCGTGACCGGCGCCGTGGCCACCAACTCCGGCGCATCTTCGCCAGAGATGGCCAGCCAGGCGAGACCGCCGGCGAGCTGCCCCACAGCCATGACGACGACCGGCACGATGATGGCCGGCAGCTCAGCGTTGTCTCCAAAGCTGAGCCACAGCATCAACGCCGGCGGAATGAGATAAAGCACCTGCATGAGCGATTGCGACACAAGCCAGGGATCGCGCGCCAGCAGGAGCAGTTCCTTGCGCACCAGTGTGTGCGTCAGGCCATCGGTTCGGAAGGCCACCGGCCCGCTCGCGTTCGTCGCCTGCGCCCGATCGGAAACACCTCGGGCCGCGATCACATGGTCGGCAAAGCGCACAGCGCCGGCCCGAACCGCCAGAGCAAAGATGGCAATCCCCGCAAGCAACAGGCACACGAGCGCCGCACCATTCCCGGTCGCTGCCATGGCCAGCCCCCAAGCCATGCTGCCGGGTGCGGGAAGCATCGAGAGTGTCGCGTCGTCGGTCATCAATTCCCAGCGCGACGTCGTGTTGTAGGAGACGATGGCAATCGCCTGCAGGCCGATGAGGAACGAAGCCCCAACGATGGCGGCGGCGAACTGCGCGACGAGGCGCGTGCGTCGGGCCCCCAAAGCGCGGAAGAGCACCAGAACGATCGCGACAGCGGTGCCTGTCGCCATGAGCGCCAGCGCCAGCATCGCGGGATAAGCCGACAGCCAATGGGCGCCGCCGAGGACCGCCGCCACATTGATGAAGGGCGCTATGGTCAACGCGGAGACGCCCGCCGTCGCAAGCGCCAGGATCGTTATGCGCACGGCAAACAGGTCATGCACCGGCGCCGGAGAGGAGAGGATCAGCTCCAGGTCGTCGCGCCCATAGAATGCGCGCGTCACCGTCTCCATCGACTGCGACAGCATCATCGTGAAGCTGAGCAGCGCGGACACCGTGACAATTGCCGGGACCATGACGGCCATCGCCGGGTTCGCGAGGGATTGTGCATCCGCGGTCAGGCCCGCGGAGAGCAAGTCCGCATGGGGCACCAGAAGGGCGGCTGCCAAAGCGTGCATGCCAGCCACGAAGACGACCAAAGCGACGGCGACCACGGTGCTTTTTTTCGACCACGCGGGTGCCGGCGCCCCGCCAGGATGCGCGGCACGTGCACGGCCCGCCATCAGCGCCACCGTGTCTCGCCACGCCAGGCGGAGGTCATGGCGCGCAAACCACCACAGGTGATCTGCGTGATCTCCGAGCATGCGCCCTGCGCCCGCAAAAAACCGAGACGCGACCAACCGGCCGCCCGCTGCCATCTGCGCCACGCTGTTCATGCCGCGGCCTCTTGCAGGGCGATGTCGGCCCGTTCGTCTGCGACCGCACTGGCATCGACAAGGCTCAGGAATACGTCTTCAAGCGTGCCACCCTCTGATCCCGCCAGAGCCCGCAGCTCCGTCAGGCTGCCCTCAGCCAACAACCGGCCGCGCGACAACACCCCGATGCGGTCTGCCATACGTTCGGCGACCTCCAGAATGTGCGTTGTCATCACGACGGTGACGCCCGAGGCCACCAGCGCCTGCAGCACCGCCTTGACCTGACGTGCGGAACGGGCATCGAGCCCGGTGAGGGGCTCATCGAGAATGATCAGCTTCGGTTCATGGATGAGCGCGCCGGCGAGCGCCACCTTCTGGCGCATCCCCTTCGACAGCCCCGCGCACGGGCTGTGTGCGTGTTGATCGAGTGCCAGTTGATCGATCAATTGGTCGGCGCGCTGGTGGGCGTGGTCCCGATCCAGTGCCCAGAGCCCCGCAACGAATTCCAGGTACTCCCAGGGGCTGAGCTTATCGTAGACCATCGGCTCATCGGGCACCCAGGCCATGATCCGCTTGGCCGCCACGGGCTCGGCCAGGGCATCGATGCCGCCGATCGCGATGGCGCCGGCATCAGGACGCAACAGTCCTGCCACCATGCGCAACGTGGTGGTCTTTCCAGCCCCGTTGGGACCGAGCAGAGCATAGAACACGCCGCTTTCCACCGTGAGCGAGAGATCATCGACGGCGGGCGCACCCTGGAACGCCTTGCGCAAGCCTGAAACGCGCAGCGCAGCTTGCGCTGTCACCGGGGCCGCAGGCGAAAAAACCGTGGTCGAAGCACTTGTACTGTTCATGGTGGATTGGCGAGCCCGGCAAAGCGTGGGGGGAGGGCCAGCGGTGGGCGCAAGGCTCACCTCTGGATCCTGATCGCCAAGTCCCTAGCCGACCGGTCTTGATCGACGGTGAACGACCCGTTGCAAAACCGGCCCCGATGCAAAATCGATCCGGCGCAGAACCGGCCCGGTTGCAGAACCGTCAAACGGCGCCAGTGCCGTCGCGCCCGGTGCCGTCGGTGCGCCCACTGCCATCGGTGCGAAAAGAGTGAGGCCAGGAAAGCGAGCGCGCACGCAATCCAGACACACCGTCACCACAGGATGCGGTCAGGCCGCGCTCTGGGGTGGTTCGGAATTTGCCCTCATGTCGGGCGAGCTTCTCGATCGCCACGCTCACGAGCCGGAGTATGCCGACGCGGCCCCCATCGTGCCGCGCGGCATTGCCGCGTCGTTGTGCGGCGGCCAACGGCGCAGGGCATCCAGCTGACCGCTCAGCGCTGCCAACTGGTCGAGGATCGTATCGAGTGCCTCACACCGCGCCCGCAAATCCGCCACCTGCACCGGCTGGGCGTGCCCTGGCAGGCACACTGGCAGCTCCTGCAATGCCATCTGCTGAAAGCCATCGCGGGCCAGCGCCTCCGCGACGCGCTCCCGGCGCTCGTTGACCATGGCAAGGAACGTTGAAGACGCCGACGTCAAGCGGTGTTCTGCACTGACGACATCACGCCCCCAGTCCGAGCGGGCAATCTCCACCATTGTCTCAGCCACCGGCGTGAACTCCGCCAGGATGAGTTTTTCAAGCGCCGCAGCAGCGCCATCGCCGGACTGGCGCCGCAGCAGCCACTTGCGCCACCAACGCCCCTCCAGGGCAACGGTGATCGGTTGGCTTGTCTGGTCGATTTGCGGGTAGGTGAAGCTCGTCGGCGACGGAGAAAAATCAAGCCCAATCTCGATGTCCGGCAACACGTCGGCCAGCAGCTCTCGCAGCTTCACGTTCACAATGCGCTCATGATTGAGCACAGACAGACGCGTCTTGCGGAAGGCCCGGAGGAAAACATCCAGGAGCTCGTCGCGAAGCCCTCCCGTCTCGCAATGGTAACGCCGCTCACCACGCGCCGGCTGTGCGATTGCTTCGGCGATGCGCTCGCGCTCACGCGCGGCGAAGTCGCGGATCCGGTCCTCAAGCTGACGCTGCAGGTCCCGCCATGCGGCCTCGCGCAAGTGGGCGAACCACGCCTGTGAGCGCGCGATGGTGCGCCCAATGAGATCGCGCGACGCTTCCAGCCGGCTGAGGTCCGCCTTGCGTGCCGGCTGGCGGCCTTGTGTGAATGCCAACGCGTTGCGGCCCGCCGCCTCGACCTCATCGAGATGGGAGCGGAGTATCCGCCGCTCTTCGCCTGCACGGGTGACCTGACCGTCGATGCCGCGTGACACGCGCTCCCCCAGGCGTGAGCGGGCTGCCAAGGTCCGGATCATGGCTTCCAGTTGAGGAACCCCTGTCGCATCCCAATCGGGGTGGCGCTGCGCGCGCGACAACCAGGCGGCGCGTTCTGCAGCATCGACGGCGCCGGGAACCACGTTGGTGTGCACAGCACCGCTGACCCAATGGCGTTTCGCCGCCCCGGCCAAGCCGTCTGGCGCGGTCAAATCCAACACCTCTTCTGCCCAGCCGGCGCTGCCGATGGCAACGGGGACTGCGCAGCGGGCCATGGCGGCAACGGAGCGAGGTGGCGGTGGTGGTGGCGGCACCTCCTTGTTTTGGCCGTACGCACCTGGCGCGTGATGGGGCGCTGCAAACGGCGCATCGCCAGAATTATCGTCCCCACGGCCCCACTCGGCACCAACGACGGACGTGAAGGCGCGAAGCACGCCGGCCGCATCCCCCGCAGGCTCGCTGAGCGCGTCGATGCCGTCGATGAACACACCCAGGTGGGCAACGCCGGCGGCCTTTAGGAAACGAATGACCCGCTCGCTGGGGATATGCTCATCGCCAAGCGCTGACACGATCAGAACGACGGCATCAGCCTCTTCGACACAATTGAGCATTGCGACTGCAGCTTCGGGATCTGCCGGGTCGAACGGCGGCACGTCGCAGATCACGACAGGAGGCAGAGAGGTCTGCAGACACTCCGACGCGCTCGCGCCGTCACCCGCCGCTGGCTGCGCTCCGCGTTCGCGTTGCTCCTCGCAGGCGGGGCTCCAGGCGGGCCCCGAGGCGGGCCCCACGGTAGTCCCCAAGGCACGCTCCGGCATGACAAGCAGTTGGCGAACGCCCGCCATGGCGGACCGACCCCGCTCATTTCGCACCGTGGAGAATTCGGCGAGCCGCAAACGGATCTCATTGAATTCGATGCCAAGGTGATGGCGGGCGGCCTGTTTCGTTGTGCCCCGCAAACCGCGTCGCGTTGTGTCGGTTTGCGAGAATGCTGCGCCGCGGGATCCCACGGCAGGCTGGCGTTGGCGGTGGCCCATCGCTGCGATGGCGGCGCCGCCGGTGGGCCCATGGCCCTGTGGGGGCGTCGCGCCGCGGTCGGCTGCGTGCGCGCCGAGGATGGTTGATCGGCAGAACATGGCATCGAGAAGCGCGCTTTTGCCAACACCGGGCTGGCCAACAACGGCGATGCGCAAGGGATCACTGTTGTGGCCTTGGCCACGCTTTTGGACTTGGTCATGCTGGTCGTCGCCCAGCGCTGGCGTATTGGCGGACGCGTCGGAAGACTGGGCCACCGCGCCGTCCTGGCCTTCGGGCTGCCCGATCGCCCGCCCGGCGAGGCAGCCTTGCATCAAATCATGCTCCAAGGCCGCCAAGTGCTCGGCCAGTACGTCGAATGGTGCAAGCACAGCCGATACCGGGCGACCAGCATGTCCGCTGGCGTGCGCGTCACTGCGCGCCCCTCTGCCGGTGCCTTGATCTCCCTGCAACATGCCGTCTCCACCCCTGCGATCGGTGCTGCTGCCTCGCCTGGCGTCCTGCCACCCGTGCGGGGCGCTCATGCACGCCCGTCACGCCCCAGCTTTCAGGCTTCAGGCTTCAGGATTTTTCTCCGGTGCAGCAGAGCAATCACTATCGCCCCAGCACACTGTGCGATCATCGGTCCTTCTGGCGCTGTAGGAGCGAAATGATCTCCGCCCCTGTGCCGTTCACCGGCGCCGCCTCGACACCACGTTCGGCTGGCGCTGCCGGCGCCAGCGCGCGGGACACTGGCGCTGCAGAATCGGCCCCGGCTCGTCCCAAACCGACCGCGTCATGCCCGACAGCCCCTTTGTATGAGAGGAGCGTTTTCTCCTCCTCTTCGGTCGCCGAACACACCGGGCGTTGATGGGCAACGGCATCGCCTGCATCAGCGAGGCGAAGTGGCTGAGCCCCAGCATCATTCGCCTCATTGCCCGCATCGTGTTGTTGGCTCGGGTCGGCTGTACCGGAGAGGTCCTCCAGCCGCGGCGCGGTTTCAACGGCCAGCCGGTCGGCTTCCGCAGCGCTCGTCAAAGGCGCCTGCGTTCCCACGACGCCGGGCTGAGCGATGCCGACGGAGCGCGCAAGCTTGGTGACCTCGACCGTGTAGTCCCGCGAGGCGCACAACGTGACCAACAGGCTGGTCAGGATGTTAATGTTGGCATTCACGACATTGATGAGGTCGTCGATGAAGGAGATGTAAGCCTGGGGCGTGCCATCGGTTGCATGGCGAAGAACAGCAAGGCTTTCGACCGAAATCAGATAAAGCTCCAGCCGGAAGTCCTTTTCACTCCCCGCACCGGGTGCGCTGAAGGCGATCTCCAGCTTGGTATCAGCGACAATGTTTGCCGCTTCGGGTCGCAGGTTGCGCAAAGTCTCGTTGATGTGCGCAGCAAGGGCGTCAATGACCCTGTCGATCTCATCAAAGTCGAGATCAGCACCGGAAGCCTGAACCCGGTGGATCTCTGCCTTGGCCTTGATCAGTTGGAGCTCAATGGCATCGAGTGCTGCTGTGGCCGCGCCCAATTCGTTCACGGCCGTATCGATCCGATGGACATCGGGATGGTGAGATGGCGCCGTCACCACCGGCTCGTGATTGCGTGTACGGCTGAGCGCGATCTTCTGGACGGGCGGCGCGGGACGGCGCGCCGGTGGCGCTCCGTCATCGTGCGGCGTCTCCGGCGCCGTCTCCGGAAGGTCGGTCATCTTCAGCCGACGCGCCGAAATGGGTTTCTTGGCAAACGAAAGCGCGCCATCCCAAAAAGCCACGAACAAGCCCTCCACGCAAAACAAACGAACCGAACGGCACGGGGCAACGACAGATCGCAAACGATTATGTTCAGTTCCTGCCGTATTTTGAACCCGTTTGCTGAGGTGTGTGGCGCAATCATGACTTCGCCGAAAGCGTAAAATATTGAACAATAGAAACGTTTTGCCCGTTGCGATTGCAACACACTAAGCGTTGTGCGTGGAAGGTGGGCACCTTGACACCACACCATCAAGCAACGAAGCGCACAGCAGGCTGCGGCCCGCAAAGGCGCCACAATGGTCAGGTGATGGCAGGATGGCCTGCCCCTCAGGGCCGTGTCAAAACCACTCCGGATGCAGACGCTGACAGTGTGTGATCGGCCGTCAGCGCGCCCACGTGGCGGGGAACCGGACCTCGTATTCGGAGTGCACATGACCGATACGACGGAGGACGAGGCGGCCAGCAAGCGCGGCAATGACGTTCACAATGATGATATGGGGCCAGCCCTTGCCTCGGAAGTGAGGTCACCTGGTGACCCGCCGCCACTGCCAAAGACGATCTCTGACGCAAAGCCCTCGCACGACGCGCCTCAGCCCGAGACCACCGACGGCACGGACCCGGAGATGCAGCCCGGCGCTACGCCCGCGAAGCCGTCGATTCCGCTTGCGCCCTCAGGCGCGGCCAGCCCGCAGCGAGAGCCCGCGGCAACCGACCCTCTGGCACCCGACCTGATCCGTGCCGTCCGCCTTGAATTGCGCAAACGCCGCGACAGCTTCCGCCAAGCAGAGGCGATTTCTGGCCAGGACTTCAATTTTGTGCGCGAGCCGATCGTCAGCGCCAATCGCGCGACTGGGCGCATGGATGCCATGCCGGCCGCGACGGTGGCGAAGGGCCAGCCGGACGCATCGGCGCAGGCCGGAACTTCCGAGACGTCGACCGGCGAAGCGCCCTCACGCGTTGGTTGGTCGCCCGGTCAATGGGCCCTGACCGCCGCTGTTATCGCCGGCAGCTTTACCGTTAATGCCGCAACGTTCGGCGGCGCCGTCGTCACGGTCTACCTGGCCTCGACCGGGCCGTTCACCCAATCCAGTGTGCGCCACGCACTGGCGGGCGCCGGCCTTGGTCTCACCGATCCTCCAGGCTCATCTTTGGACCAGCAACGTGCGGCATCAGACAACCGAGCGGCCAGCGCGGCGCTTTCGGAACGCGGCCCGACCGGCGTGAAACAGTTGCAGGTGGCCCCGAGCCCCAGTGAAAGCGCCGATGTGGCGTTCGAGCCCGGCAAGCCAGATCAGTTGGCCCCGCTGAACAGGACTGGCGGCACACCAGTCCAGGCGCCATCCGACGTGGCAGCGCTGGCACCCTCATCGGGACCGTCCCCATCGGCCAAGGCCGCAAGCCCAGGCCGACGTCAGCAACCGACCGCCCCCGTGCCACCCGACGTCCTGCAGCCGCGTGACCTGCCACCGAATGCGGGGCAACCGGATGCATGGCAGCCGGATGAGGGACCACCGCTGCGCCAGAACGGCGTGCGCCCGATCACCCGTGATCCATTGTCCCGGGCGCGCGAACTGCTGTTTGCTGGAAACATTGCAGCGGCTCGCACCGCGTTGGAGCCTGGGGTTCTCAAGGGCCAGCCGGCTGCGCTGCTGCTGATGGCGCGCTCTTTCGATCCGACCGTGTTGGCACAGGTCCCGACGGACGGAGCGCTGGCGGAGGCCGATGTCGAGCAGGCGATCGGCTTCTACCGCCGATGGCTGACGGCGGCGCGCGAGGCCGGCCAGATTTCGTCAGACATTGATATCGGGCCGATGGTCCGTGCCATGGAACGCTTCAAGCCGTCCGATCGCTGAGAGCGTCGAGCGCCGGACCGCTGCCCAAAGGCGGTTGAACACCGCCCGCATGCTCCGCAGGACCATCCAAGCCCCAAAGCCGACAGCGCCCACACGCCTGATCGAAACACGCACGCCGCTTCAAAGTGGCAGGCGAGCCCGCACAATGGCTCAGTAATGGCTCAGTCTTCCGCGGCCAGTTGTGTCCGCCGTGGTGCCCCCGTCGTCGCATTGCCGCTGTCCGTTTCAGTTGCCGCAGGCGTGCGCGCACCACTTGGCGCCTCGGGCTCAGCCGGGGTTTCGGATGCAATGGCTTCCGCCGCAGCGGCCGCCTCGGCCTCCTGTTCGGCAATCGTGTCCCAGTATGTGATCAGGTGGTTCTCGACAATCGCGTCGTACTCGCCCTGGGCCCGGAGACGCCGGAGACCCTCATTCACGTAATAGAGCAGGGACCGCGCCTGTGGATGCGTCTTCGCCACGATGACGTGCAGGGTGGTGATCGCAAGAGGCCGCTCAATCATACGGATGCGATTTGACCATCCCAGCCCCGCCAATGCCCCACGCCCGGTGAACTCATTGAGTGCCACCATCTCAACCGAACCGGCATCCACCAACTGAAAGCACTCATCGACGGATCTTGCCCGAATGAGTGTGACCTTGCCGTCTCGCAGCCAATTGCGGCCGTTGGAGTCCAGGTGGAAGATGTAATAGCCCGCCGGAATGCAAATCGATCGTCCGACGACGTCGCTGTCGCTTGCGTACGTGAACGATGAATCCGGACGCACGAAAAACATCGTCGGAATTTCAAACAAAGGATCAGAAAAGAAATATCGGCGGCAACGAAATTGGCCACTGGCATTCAATTCCCGATACTGCTCACACGGTGGGCGGATCCAGGGAAAGCCCATGTCAAATGCGCGAGAGGACAAGAGCGGCTGCAAATGGGCTGACCAGTCGTTCACCCAAGAAATACTGACCTGCACATCTTCCTTTAGCTCAGCATTCAGCCCTGCCATCGCTGCGTTCATAAGGTCGGTGATCATCCCGCCGTTTTGGAGAGATCGATCCGTAAACGGCTTGTAATCATCAGCGGTGAGGAATTTGAGCGAGCGCACCGTGCGCGATCGCACAACACTTGGCTGTTGTGCCTCGACAGGCTGCGCGCGAACCGTTGCGCGGGCGGGCAGTTCCTCACTCGCTTCAACGCAGGGAATGCGCACCGACGTGCCCGGCACCATCAGCGAAACGCCGTCGCCCAGCCGATCCTGGTTTGCATAAAAGATCAGCGTCCACTTGGACGATGAGCCATAGACGCGCCGCGCGATGCCGGAGAGCGAATCGCCAGCCTGGATCGTGTAATCCGTACCGCAGCTTTGGGCGTTCGCGCCGTGCGGCA
The DNA here is from genome assembly GCA_964527285.1 of uncultured Hyphomicrobiales bacterium. Taxonomy (GTDB): domain Bacteria; phylum Pseudomonadota; class Alphaproteobacteria; order Rhizobiales; family CAZGNQ01; genus CAZGNQ01. The sequence goes on from CAZGNQ010000087.1 coordinate 9,607, forward strand.
AGGCCGTCGTCAGCAGCGCTGCACACGCCAAAACGGCAAACCGCGTGAGGGATGACTTGAGGCGTGACCGGTGAAGCGGTGCGCCTTGGGAGCAGGATGGGCTGCCACCGGGCGCCTCGACCACGGTTGGCGAGGTTCGCCGCAAGATCTGCAAACATTGCCGCGTCATTTGCCAGACCACCATAGACCCGGACCCCATCTGAAGCCACACGCGTGTTTTTGATACACACACCAAGCAGGCGATGATTGCAATCGTGCTGTCAGCAAGATGGTCAATTGTGGCAGAATTCGAGCGGCGTCGTGCGCGCAACGTCGTTTCTCTCGGTTAGACAACGAATTGACCGTGATGCCTGCGGACCCGGAGTTGGCGCTGCGGGCTCACCGGCGGCACCGAGCTGAACACACAATGCCATAATGCGACGCCAATCCGGGAGGCATGTGGCAAACGGCCTTGATCCTGCCGCAGTGCGCCCAAAAAGGCTGCATGGACAAACCGTCGATAGGTCACGGGTTGCGGGTGTCCGCCTGGGGCGTGCTAACAGCATGAAGCTGAGCCGGCTTAACGAAGGATCAGGGCGATTAAGGGCGGACGCGGCAGTTAACGATAAGGCGTTATGGCGAACGTTCCGTGACGCCGACGTCAAAACCGGCTTGACGCCGGGCAACGTCACTGGACCCAGTCTTTCGGGGTTTGAGGTTCCGGGCGCGCGTTCTGGGTCCGACAGGTGCGGTCCGGGGCGCCGGCTTATCTGACGTGACCGACGCGGATCTCAACGGACCACCGTTGGACCAGGACGGCAGGGCCAGAACGGCGATGATGGGTGAACGCGTGCACGCACAGGTCCTGAAGCAGCCAACGCCTACCGTTCGGGCGCAAAGGCTCAATGGACCCAGGATCGCATCGGCCAGAAGCGCGCTCGCCATTCTTTTGTGCTCAGCGCGGGTGGCAACGCTCGGTCTCGGCTTGGGCGTTCTGATATGCTTGCAGGCGTCGGCCGCTGCGCAGGAGACCGAGGCCTCCGAAGCGGCCGCGCGCAATGCCGGCCGCGTGTTCATTCTTGCCAATTCCGAAACGCGCAATCCGAACCACACCGCGGAAGCGCTCTTCGATCTGGCGCGGGTGTTCAACCGCCCCGGCTATCTGCGCATCGTGCCGTCGTTGGGCTTCAACAGCGTCTCCAACATCCGCGACCTGCTGCTTCTGCGCGGCATCGACATGGCAGTCGTCAATGCCGACACGTTGGAATTTCTCGGCCTTGAAAACGACATCCCGAGCGCGCGGACCAGCGTCCGCCTGGTGAGCGAACTCTTCCCGCTCACGCTCGTCGTGGTGGCCCGGAATGACATCAACGACGTGCGCGCACTTGGCGGCGCGCGACTGGCCACGCCCGGTCAGGAGAGTGCGCCGCATGTGTCCGGACGCAAACTCTTTGCACGCCTGGGGCTCGATGTGAGCTTCGTCCACGCGCCTGAGCGTGATCCGCTGGACGTCGTTGCTGAGGGCGATGCCGATGCCACTGTTCTCGTGGTGCGCCCGCAGGTGCTCTCTTATGCCGGGCTTGTGCTGCCGGACGGGGTGAGCGCGCTCTCCCTGCCAGTGGAAGACGATCGTCTACGCAGCGCCGGCTACGACAGCTATGCCCTCGAGCCGAGACAGGGCGGTCAGCCCACACGGACGCTGGGCACCCACATGGTGATGGTCACGTTCAATTGGAGCCCGCAGGCCAGCAACCGGTACGTGCCCGTGCGCCGGTTGGTGACGGCGATGGCGGAGCGGATTGCGGAATTGCGCCGGCCGACGCGCCACCTCATTTGGCAACAGTTCGCGCCAACCCGGGAGATTGCGGGGTGGGAGCGATTTTCCGGCGCGCGCGAGCTTGCAGACCTGACCGAGGACGACAGCTCCCGGCCGATCCGCCTGGGCCAATCCACTGCCGATGGCGCTGACGGCGTGATCCGCGTGCGTCTACCGCGGCCGATCGCGACGGGCGCTGAGGCAGAGCTGGCCAGCGTATCATCGGACCGGTCTGACGCAGGCGCTGGAGACCGGTCCGCACGCGTTGGCGATGCGCAGCGAGATGCCCGACCAACCAGCAGCCCGCGCGACGAAGAACCGGCCGCGGCAACCACAACGGCTCTATTGGGGCCTCTCGCCGGGCCGGCCTCGTCCGAATTCGCGGTGCCGGAGCCGGTGGTCGTCGATCGCCCCACACAAACAACGCCGCGCGAGACGGATGCCTCAGAGCCTGATGCGCCAATGCCTGATGCGCGCGTGCCTGATGCGCGAATCCCTGATGCATCTGGCCACACCAGCGCACAGAGCGAGGTCCCTGTCGACGCCGACAACGCGTCTGTCGCCAGTGACCCTCAGGCATCGGCGCGTGCGATCCGGGAGGCCTCGGCCCCAACCGACACTGAAATCACCACTGCGCCCGCGCGCGGTGAAGTCGCGGCACCATCGGGCACCACTCCTGATGACGGGCCGTCCGCCAGCGTCGACCAATCTGATGGGAACACTGGTGGTGGCGATGGAGAAGATGCCATCGTCATCGCCGCCCTGCCGCAAGCGGACGCAGCCGCCAACGTGCAAGCTGACGTGCCCGACGCCTCTGAGCCAACGGACCCAGCGGGCGAAGGCAGCACGGAGCCTGAGGGTGCTGCAGGTGCTGAAGGCACCCAGCCTGGCGACGCGAACCGCGAGATCGCCGCAGAGCCCGCGC
>CAZGNQ010000088.1:0-12278 GCA_964527285.1 uncultured Hyphomicrobiales bacterium
TTGGAATTTGCGAGTGGCGGGTACCAATGGTAGCCGCCGAACACCTCATCAGCGACCTGCCCGGATTGGTCGACCTTGATGGTTTTGGCAACCTCGCGTGAAAGGAGAAAAAATCCGATGTTGTCGTAGGACACCATGGGCTCCGACATGGCGTGAATTGCTGCCGGCAGGTTGGCTCGCATCTCCTGTGACGGGATCGCGATTTTATGGTGGTTTGTGCCGTAATGGTCCGCGATCAGGTCGGAATACTGGAATTCGTCGCCCTTCTCACCGTGTGCCTCCTCAAAGCCGATCGAGTAGGTGGCAAGCCCGGTCTGACCCTCCTCGGCCAGGAGCCCGACAATGAGGGAGCTGTCCACGCCGCCCGACAGCAGCACGCCAACGGGCACATCCGCCACCATGCGCCGGCGCACGGCAATCCGCAGCGCTTCCAGCACCGCATCGCGCCATTCGTTAAATGGCCGCGAGACCTCCTCAGCCGTGCGGCTGAAGTCCGGCGTCCAAAAGGTTGTGTCGGTTGTCCGCCCGTCAGCCTCGACGGTTCTGATCGTCGCTGGCGGCAGTTTACGCACACCGGCTAGAATGGTGCGCGGTGGTGGCACAACGGCATGCCACGTCATGTAATGGTGGAGCGCTACCCGGTCGATGCTTGTGTCCACATTGCCTGCGGCCAGCAGCGATGGGAGCGTGGAGGAAAAGCGTAGGCCGTGTGCCCCGGGAGCGAAATACAACGGCTTGATGCCGAAGCGGTCGCGGACGAAAAACGTACGCCCCGTTGCGCGCTCATGTATTGCAAAAGCAAACATGCCATGGAACCGCCTCACGGCCGACGGACCCCACTCCGCCCAGGCTTTCAAAACGACTTCAGTGTCTCCGCTCGAGGCAAAGGTGTGGCCGCGCGAGATCAATTCGTCACGCAATTCGGGATAATTATAAATGCAGCCGTTAAAAGCGACCATCAGGCCGAGGCCCGTGTCGACAAACGGCTGAGCAGCGGCGTCGCTGAGGTCGATGATCCGCAATCGGCGGTGGCCGAAACCAATGGGGCCACGCACAACAATCCCGGCACCATCAGGCCCGCGCGGCGCGAGAACATCGGCCATGGTGGCGATCCGCGCAGCGCAGGCGATGTCGCCGTTGAAATTCAGTTCGCCGCAGATGCCGCACATCGCGTTGTTTCCCTCAGGACCACGCATCGTTTGACGTCGTTTGGTTAGAGCTATAACGATTTGACTTCAACCCTTGCCAACTCGGCTGTGGGCTATGCTGCGCCAAAAGGGAGCCAACTTTGACACCACGGGCTGCAGCAAGGCGCGCAAAGAGTGCGGATCAGGTCATGGACGAGGTCGAAACGCGCGCGCTGTTAAAAGCGATCCGTCGGCTCACACGATCTCTGGACGTCCAGTCCCGCCGGATCGACAGGGCCTGCGGTTTGACCCTGCCGCAGTTGGTCGTCCTGGGATGTGTTCGCGACCTGGGGGAAGTGACGAGCCGCACGATTTCAGCAGCCGCAGACCTCAGTCCGGCAACGGTCGTGGGGATCCTCGACAAGCTGGAGGCTAAGGCACTCATTGAGCGATATCGCTCGACCCAGGACCGGCGGGTCGTCCATGCGCGTTTAACGGACCAGGGCTGCCGTTTGCTTGGCGATGCGCCGTCGCCGTTGGGAGATGCCTTTTCGGCCCGGTTCGCCGCTCTCCCACCGCACCTGCGCACACAGATCATCGAGCATGTCACGCGGCTTGCTGATTGCGCCGATGCGCAGCCAGCCGGTGGCCTTCACCTCGCGCACGGTCACCATGAGTGCCCTTGACGTGCGCGGCAAAACCGGGAGTGCACGGTGCCACGTGGCTCATGCACCCATCGCAACGGCCTCTGGCACGTGGATGAGGGTTGGCCCTTGGCGTGCCGCCGCGTCCGTGAGCAGCGCAGGCAAAGCGTCAAGCACGTCTAGTGTGTGCGCGGACCAGCCGTACGCGTTGGCGATGGCGACGAAATCAGGCGGGGTCAGGTCTACACCCTCCGGTGCGATCCCGTGGCGGATCATATAGTCTTTTATCTCTCCGTAGCCCGCATTGTCCCAGACGACGAGAATGACGGGCAGTGCATGATCGCGCGCGGCTCCCAGTTCGCCAAGCGAGAACTGCAAGCCGCCGTCTCCGATGACGCCGATCACGGGGCGTTCGGGCGCTGCCAATTTTGCTCCTAGAGCCGCCGACAGCGCATATCCAAGCGTCCCGTACCCAGTGGAGGAATTGAACCACGCAGACATGCCGGCATGGTCGATGCCGGCAAGCGACAGGTTGCCGGTGTAGATGGCTTGGGTGGAGTCGCCCACGACGATGGCGTCCGGCAACGCGGTGTAGAGGTGCCTGAGGAACGCCAGATGGCGCTGTCCGCTTGCGCCCAAGTCAAGGTGCGCAGCCATGCGGGTCTGCGCGATCCGTGCGTCCAGGGCCGTGTCATGGAACGCCTGCGCCGTACTCTGTCGCCGCTCTCCGGAAGGGCGTGCGAGCTTTTCGAGGCTGTCGTTCAAGGCGCGTGTCACCGCCGCAGCGTCGCCGACAATCCCGAGGGTTGCCGGCGCGTTGGTGTTGAGTTGCCCCGCGTCAATATCAATGCGGATAATTGGTGCTTTAAGCTCCACCGGGCCTTTATCGTAGAGATCAAAATCCGTTGGCCCGAATTCAGTGCCAATGCCCACGATCAGATCGGCATCGCCCAGCAATCGGCGCACCCCTGCAAGACTGGGCGACAGCGGCAGGTCCAAAGTGGCGGCGTCTGCCGGATCGTTGCCTTCTGCACCACACCGCCCGAAATGCCCCCTGGCGTTGGCCGTCAGGATCGTAGGCGCCCCCAGACGTGCAGCAAGAGCGCGCACGGCGGCCACGCTGTCAGGCCGGCGCACCCCGCCGCCGGCAATCACAAGCGGTTGCCGGGCGCGCGCGCACAATTCGGCCGCGCGGGCCAGTTCTGCTGCCGCAGGACCGGACGCCAGCTCCGCCGCCATGGCCGAACGACGGGCCGCCACACGCGCGTGAACCTGCGCTGCAACCTGCGTCGGCGCCATCAGACCCGAGGCGTCGGCGGCCATCACGTCTGTCGGGATTTCGACATGAGCGGGACCCGGGCGTGCGGTGGCAAAGAGAAAAAATGCATCCGCAATGGCAGCCGGCAGGTCGTGCGGCTGGTGGATGGTGACCGATGTCCGCGCAACGTTCCGGGCCAGTCCTGATTGATCGGGCAGTTCATGCAGCAGGCCGCGGCCCTGGGCGTGGCTCGCCACCGGGTTCACGCCGGAGATGACAAGCAGTGGAATGCTGTCGGCAAGCGCCTGGCCCTTGGCGGTGGTGATGTTGTTGACGCCCGGCCCTGTGATGACGAAGCAGACGCCCGGTTTGCCTGAGACGCGCGCGTAACCGTCGGCCATGAACCCGGCGCCCTGCTCATGGCGCGGCGTGACATGGCGGATCCGCGTGTCCGGCAGGCCGCGATAAAACTCAACGGTGTGCACACCCGGGATGCCGAACACGGTGTTGACGTCGAGTGCCTGCAGCAGGTGAACCAGATAGGCGCCGAGCGTCCTGTTGTGCGTTTGGTGCGGGGTGCCGGTCATGACGCCATGCCATCATGGGGCGGCGATGATGGCGCGCCTGGGTTGCCCAATGGCAGATCCAGATCCGCCATGAAGCGGGCGATGCGATCGGCCGCTTCGCGCAGTTCATCGTCACCCACCACAAAAGAGACCCTGATGAACCCGGCTGCGCTGGGCCCGAACGCGGTCGCGTCCAGCGTGGCAACGCCTGTCGTGTCGTAAAGCGCGCGCGCAAAGGCCCGGCCGTTCAGTCCGGTTGCGCGCACATCGATCATCGCAAACATGCCCGCCGCGGGACGCAACACCTGCAGTCCGGGCACCGCCGCCAGCAGATCAACGAACAGATCGCGGCGATGACGGAACGTGGCGCGGATGTCGTCCGCGGCGCCTCCACAGGTCTGAAGGGCCACGACGCCTGCGTCCTGAATGAAGCCGGGCTGGCCATAGAGCATGCACAGCGTGACGTTCTGCATGTGCGCGACCATGGCCTCAGGGGCGATGGCCCAGCCGAGGCGCCACCCTGTCATGGCGTGGGACTTGGACAGACTGGAAATCGTCACGGTGCGCTCTGCCATGCCGGGGAGACTGGCGAGCGAGATGTGGCCACCGTCAAAAATGATTTTGGCGTAAACTTCATCGGCCACCACCCAAAGATCGTGCTGCTGGGCGATCTCGCCGATGGCGGCCAGTTCGTCGGCGGTCATTACCACGCCGGTCGGGTTGTTGGGCGTCGTGATTACGATGGCGCGGGTGCGCGGCGTTACGCCAGCCGCGATGGCTGCAGGATCTGGCCGAAAGCCTGTGGCGACGGGCTGTGTGACCCGAATGAGATCTGCGCCGGATGCGCGGATGGTCGCTTCGTAGGTGACATACATCGGTTCCAGGGCGATCACCTCATCGCCGGTCGTGGCGACACACAACGAGGCGGCGAACAGGGCGTTCTGCGCGCCGGCAAACACACAAACGTTGTCGGCCGACACCTGGAGCCCCGAGGTGGCTGCGAAATCCCGGGCAATGGCCGCTTTCAGTGCGCTGCGACCGGTGTGATCGGCATAATGCGTGTCGCCGTCCTCCAGACCACGGATCGCCGCTGCGGTGATCGGCGCGGGTGTGGCCAGGTCCGGATCACCAACGCTGAGAACGATCACGTCGCGACCGGATGCTTTTGCACGGCTCGCCTCAATGTGCAGATCCCAGGCCTGGGCACCTTCCCCCCCGATGCGTTCCACGAACGGCGAAAACCGCATGGGATAAACCTCATTGTTTCCAGTGGTGGATGGTTATGCGCCGAGCGAAAGCCGACGTCGCGCTCTCGGGCCGGGCGGCGACGCCGTGGGTCCCGCGCGCGTAGCTCTATCGGTCACCGGGCCAATCACCGACAGTTGACAGTCCGATGAGCTTGTCCAAGTCTTCGCGCCTGTGGGCCCCCGCCCGTTTGACGCAGGTGGCACGCAACTGCAGATGACCGCAACCTGTCCGAGGAGACAACTGATGAGATTGACGACTGCCTTGTTTGGAGCGGCGCTTGCCGCAGGCGTCGCACTCACACCGCTGACGGCGATGGCCGGAGAGGTGCTGGACCGTGTGATGAGCAAGAAAGTGCTCGTCATGTCCACCGATCCGGAGTACCCGCCGCAGTCTTCACTGAACGCCAGCAACGAGTTTGTTGGTTTTGACATCGACGTGGGGCGCGAGATCGCCAAGCGTATGGGCGTTGAAATTCAATTCGTGACGCCGTCCTGGGATGTCATCACGGCAGGCAACTGGGCTGGTCGCTGGGATATGTCGGTTGGCTCGATGACCCCGACGAAAAAGCGTGCCGAAGTGCTGGATTTCCCGGCCATCTACTATTTCACGCCGGCATCTGTTGCCGTTCACAAGGACAACACCTCGATCACGACGCCTGCAGACGCCGGCGGCAAGAAGATCGGTGTCGGTGTTTCCACGACCTATGAGAACTACCTGAACAAGAACCTCGTGATCGACGCCGAGAACGTTCCCGCGTTCGAGTACGTGATCGAGAATGCCGAGATCAAAACCTACGACACCGACCTGCTGGCACTTGACGATTTGCGGCTCGGCGATGGCACCCGGCTTGACGCCGTTGTCACGGCCCTGCCGACCGTCGCAGAAGCCCAGAAGAAGGGTTATCCGATCAAGGTTGTCGGCGAGCCGGTGTTCCGTGAGCCGCTTTCGGTGGCCATAGACAAGGGCGATGCTGAATTCGGTGCCAAGATCAAGGAAATCGTCGATGCGATGCGCGCTGACGGGACGCTCAAGAAGCTTTCCGAAAAGCATTACGGCGTTGACCTGACGGGCTGATCGGACAGCGGTAACACGCCGGTCACCAATGCGGGTGATCACAGTGAGATGGCCGCGATCCGGCGATGGAGCAATGGCGGCGCCCCCGCGCGCCGCCGGCAGGCCCGTCCCGGCGCATATGCAGCGGAGAATAACGTGACAGCGGCCATTGAAGCGCTCGCCGAGCATCCATCGACCAAGTGGGTGCTCGGTTTTTTATTGGCCTTTGCCGGCCTGACGATCATCGACTATGGCGCCACGCCGGCCACACTGGGCCTGGGGGAAAGCTTCGGGCCATTTATTATTGCCGCCAGCATCGCTGGTCTTTTCATTGTCAACGTCTGGCTGGTGAGCCATCTGCCGTTTCGCTGGCAGGTCATTGTCGCCTGGGTTGAGCTGGTGGCGCTTTTTGGCGTCTTCTTCTGGAGCTTCAATCTCTCCTACGAATACATCTGGTCGCGTCTGCCGTTCCTTCTTGGTTTGAAACTCCAGAACGGCTTTGTGATGGGGGTGATGCTCACCCTTTTCATCTGCCTTGCGGCCATCGCGATTTCGACGGTGCTTGGACTGTTTGCAGCGTTGGGGCGCTTATCGAACAATGGCGTCGCTTACGGTGTTTCAACGTTCTACACGTCGTTTTTCCGCGGCACGCCACTGCTTCTACAGATTTTGTTGATTTATCTTGGCCTTCCCCAGATTGGGATCGTGATCACGCCGATACCGGCGGCCATCATCGCGTTGTCGCTGTGCTATGGTGCCTACTCGGCAGAGATTTTTCGCGCCGGCATCCAGGGGGTCTCGCAGGGGCAACGCGAGGCCGCCCGCGCGCTCGGTCTGCGCGACAGTGCCATCATGCGCCTGATTGTTCTGCCGCAGGCCATGCGGCTGATCGTGCCGCCATTGGGCAATCAGTTCATCGCGATGCTGAAGGATTCATCGCTCGTTTCGATCCTTGGCGCCTGGGAATTGATGTACATGGCGCGCGTGCACGGGCGTGCGGAGTTCAAGTATATTGAAATGCTGATCGCCGCGGCGCTGATCTACTGGATGCTGTCGATGGTGTTTGAGGCCATTCAAGCGCGCATCGAGTACCACTACGCGAAAGGCGACCGCCGGACGGCGTGACGTTGGTTGCGCAATGCGGCGGGAACGGTCGGATTGGCTCTGTGCGCACGAGGTCGGCGTGTTGCCATCCCTGCTGCGGCCTGCATGACCCAACCTGATCAGAGGGCGTGGCGGCGCGTGCTCTTTTACCTTTGTGAAGAGCCGGGCGCCTCACAGTTCGCGTGCGGTTGGCACCCGCCCAAGAAGCAAACCGACGCTTCTGACGCTGGTCAGTGGACAATGATGTTGGTCAGCGGACGATGCCAATCGCCGATGTGCCGGCCAGGATGGCAGAGCACAGGGCCTCGGCTTCGTCGTCGGTGCGCGCCGCGGTGACCGAAAGCGGGAGGACATGTGTGCCAGCCGGTGCATCGGCGAGGCCTGCCTGCGATGCCGCGATGGGCATGCCCGCCGCATGCCCCGCCATGGCGAGCCGGCGCGTCAATTCCAGGGCTTCAGTTTCACCAACGCACGTGAGGTAGAGCACGGGGTAGCGGGGAACGGATCGCCCGGTTGCGCTCAATACATCGGCGACGCGCTTGAATGTGTCGGCGTGCCCGGCGCGCAATGCGGTGTCGTCGGCCATGGTGTCGATGGCTGCCACCGCCGCCGATGCACAGGCGGGCGGGATGGCCGTCGTGAAGATAAAGCTGGGGGCGTAGGACCTGATCGCATCAACAATCGGCTCGGATGCAGCGATGTAACCGCCAGCGCCGCCGAGCACGGTGTCGAAGCTGCCCGCGATGATCGCACAGGCTTCCTGCAGGCCATGTTCAGCGGTGAGCCCCGCCCCCGCCGGGCCGAAGAGCCCTAGCGCTGCGCTTTCCTCCGCATAGAGAAGTGCGCCGTGTTTCTCGGCCAGCGCGACGATGGCCTGCAATGGGGCCTGGCGTCCGCTTGTGCGAAAGAGCGTCTCCGTGACGATGACGGCTTGGCGGTCTCCGGTGTCTTCCAGGCGCTGTGCGAGCGCGTCGACATCACAATGGCTGTAGGTTTCGCTCGCCACGCGGGTGCGTTGAAAGCCTTCCCGGATGTCCGTATCGCAGCCCTCGTCGACGATGAAATGCGCCTCGGGGAGCAGCACCGCGAGTGTTGAAATGGTCGCTTCGTTTGCGATGTAGCCGGACGTGAACAGCAACGCGGCTGGCGTGTTGTGCAGCGCCGCCGTCCGCTCCTCAAGCTGAATGATGGCGTGGTTCGTGCCGGAGATGTTGCGCGTGCCACCGGCGCCAGCACCGTGTCGCAGGGCCGCTGCCGTGAAGCTGTCGACCACAGCGGCGTGTCGGGAAAGGGAGAAATAATCACGCGACGTCCAATCCACATGGGCCGCACGCGCGAAGGGCGCCGGGCTGTGCGTGGCCTGCGCGGTTGGGCAGCGCATGGCCCACCAGCCGGGATGGGGGCGTCCATCGTTCGGCGTGCGCAGTGTGGTTTCAAAGCGTGTTTTCATGTCGTCTCTTTCACTGCGCCGCTTTGCCCGGTTCGACCCGGAGCAAATGGTCGCGGTGTGCCGGTTTCAACGGTGAAGCCGACGCCTGGCACCGTCCCGTGCTGGTTGGCACACTGCCCGCATTCGTTACGCGCCTTCGAACTGATAGCCGTCCTTTGATCGGTTCACACGGCCGAGGCCACCGTTGGGCAGGTGATAGCCGATGATCTGGCTTTTTTCAGCGTGCAGGCGATCCAGCAGAGCCTTGCGCGTGGCGACGGCCCGGTCGGGCTCCTGATCGGTCGATGAATGCCACTCCGGATGCGCAAAGGACAAGATCGGGTGCGTCAGTGCATCACCGAGCACCATCAACGTTTCGCTGCCTGATGCCAGCGCCAGTGAACAGTGGCCGGGCGTGTGGCCCCCGGTTTCGACGACCTCAATGTTCGCAGCGATACCGTCGCCGGGCTTTACGCGTGAAATCTGCTCTTCGATTGCGCTCAAGTTGCGCTGGGCGCCAACGGCGAAAGCGTGGCGCTCTTCGGGAAGCTGGGAGAGAATATCATCCGCCATCCAGAAGTCCCATTCGGCGCCGCTTATGAAGTGCTCAGCCTCGGGAAACGCGGGATCATCAAAGTCGTCCAGCAGACCCCAGACGTGGTCCGGATGGGCGTGCGTGATGAAGACCTTGGTCACCTCTTCTGGCGCGACACCGGCCTCGTCGAGTGAATCGAGCAGCGTGCCTGCGCTGTCCATGAACCGGCTGCCTGAGCCGACGTCGACGAGAACAACGTCTTTGCCATCCCTGATCAGGGTCACATTCAGGGGAGAGCGGCGCTGCTCGGGCAGCGTCTCGCCGGCGCCGAGCACCTTCGCCACCTCAGCGCGGGGCATGTCGGGCGCGAGCATGCTCGTTGGCAATGTCAGGTAACCGTCACTCAGGCTCGTCACGGTGAACGCGCCGACGGTGACGTCCGCCCGGGCGTGCCGTGCGCCCAGCATCGTTGGCGCCAGGGACGCCAATGCCGCGGCACCTGCGGTGAATTCGCGACGCGTCACACCCATGGTTTTTTTCTCCTGATGATTGGTGGCGGGCGCCGCAGCGCTTGGTTGCCTTGCCGCTGCGATGTGCGAGGCCATCCGCACCCTCTTCTTCAGTGCCCAGTGGCTTCAGCGCCCAGTGTGCCTGTGCCGCAATGTGTCTGAGTGGCGCCAGCCGCGATGCACGGTCGCTGAGGCCCGACTTGAATTCGCCTCTACTCAAATTCCATGTGCTCAAACACGCGGCCGGCGTTGCGTGTGGCCAGTTCGTTGAACGTGTCCAGGTGTTTGAACGGGCTCTGATCGACGTAGTAGGCGTCCTGCAGCGTGCCGCCGTTTTCCAGGTGCTCGCCTATCTTCCCGCGAAGATGGACAAGGTAGTCCTTCGTGTAGCGCCGCACCTGCGCCATGTTGGTCGGGTGTCCATGGCCTGGGATCACGTAGAGCGCACCCAGCGCCTCGAAATCCTCCCAGGTCTCAACCCAGCCGGCCGTGTCCGTGTCGTCAAAGATCGGCAGCAGCCGCTCGTGGAACGCCATGTCCCCCGCAATGACCAGCTTTTCCTCCGGCAGCCAGACGCTCACGTCACCGGGGGAATGGGCCGGCCCAAGGTTGAGCGCCTCAATGGTGAAGCGCCCCATCTTGATGACCTCGCGGTCCTCGAAGGTCCGGTTTGGCAGGGCAATGTCTGTGCCTTCCGATCGCTCGCGATTGTAGCGCTGCATACGTGCCAGGATATCGCCAGAGCGTTCATCGAACGCGGCGACGGCCTCCTCATGCGCCAGGACATCAATGCCTTGTGTGCGCCAGTATCCAGTGCCCAGCATGGCGTGACCCTGGCCGTTCTCGCAGATCACAAGCCGCACGGGCTCATCGGTAATCTTACGGATCTCATCATGCAGCGCCTTGGCCAGCAGCGCGCTGGCGCTGGCATTGACGACCACCACGCCCTCTCCCGTCACGATGAAGGAGAGGTTATTGTTATGCCCGGCATTTTCATAGGATGGCGGTGCTGTCGCTCCGATTGCGCTCCACACGTGCGGGATGACCTCGACGGGCTTTGCGTAGAGCAGCGAGCCCGGATACTGGTCGGGGATGTCCTGGCTGGCCGATGCAACGGACGTCACGGCGAAGCAGGTCAGGAGAAAAAAGACAGCGGCGGCCAATGACGCCAAGCGGTCTGCAATCGCCGCCGGCCGCTCACTCGCTGCATGCCGGTCACTGCGTCGGGCAGCGATAGCCGCCCCGCCAAGCCCGCCATGATCGGTCCGCTTTGCCGCTGTCGCCTGCGCCGTGGGGTGCAGCAGGCGCCCCACGACTGCACCTTTGCGCCGCATCAGTCGATCCCGCCGCCGGAGAGTTCTTCGTCGCTGTCGGGCGTCACGTCCAGAACGCGGGCACGCATCGTGACCTTCACCTCCGGTTTGCAGTCACTCATGCACGGCTCGCCCTGCTTGAGTGTCGGGGTGTCCGGCCGGGCGTCCTGGATGAAGTTCTTCTCATTGGGCAGCCGCACGGTCGTGAAGGACGTGTCGGACAGCTCGAACTCATCGTCGATCAGGTCGTTCATGTAGAGGATATAGGCGATGATCGAATACACCTCATCGGGCTCGAGCGATTGCGCCTCGCCGTAAGGCATGGCCCGGTAGATGTAGTCGTAGGCCGTTGAAAGATAGGGCCAATATGAGCCGACGGTCTTGACCGGATCCTCGGTGTTCAACGTGTCAAGCCCACCGGCGAGAACCGGCCAGCGGTCGACGCCCTCGGCAAAGTCGCCATGGCAGGCGGCGCACTTCTCAGCGAAGATTTCTTCCCCGTCGACCGCGTTGCCGCTGCCCTTGGGCAGTCCCTGGCCATCAGGGCGCACGTCGATGTCCCACGCCTTGATCTCTTCGGGGTGCGCGACCCGTCCAAGACCGAATTTCCCTCCCGCGACTGCCGATGAGGCAGTGGCGGCGATGATCACGGCAGCAGCGCCGAACCGAAGCATTGCGTTGCGCATATCAAGACACCTCGACGTTTTCGACTTCGCCACTGGCTTTGACGTGCCACGTCTGAATGCCATTGTTGTGGTAGATGGAATTGGTTCCGCGGGCATGGCGCAGCTCATTTTTCGTGGGCTGGACATATCCGGTTGAATCAATCGCGCGGGACTGGATGAGCATCGGCTCACCGTTCCAATCGAAGTCGTAGTAGAACCGGTGGAGCGACTTATCGAGGCTGGGCCCGTCGAGACGCGCCTCGCGCCAGTTGCGCCCGCCATCCAGCGAGATGTCGACGCGGGTGATCGTGCCACGACCGGACCATGCCAGACCGGTGATGACCGTCGGGCCGCTCTTATGGTTGAGCGGTGCCTGCGGGGAGGGATTGGTGACGACCGATTTGCAGTCCATCTCCCAGGTGAAGCGGCGTGCCTTGCCGTTCTCCATCAGGTCGGTGTACTTCGACGTCTCTTCACGCGTGTGCCAGGGCTCATCACCGACCTCGATGCGGCGCAGCCATTTCACCCACATGTTGCCTTCCCAGCCCGGGACGACGAGGCGAACGGGGTAGCCTTGCTCGGGGCGCAGCGCTTCGCCGTTCATCTTGAAGGCAACCAGGCAGTCTTCCATGGCCTTGAAGAGCGGCACGGAGCGGTTCATGCCGGACGCATCCGCCCCCTCTGGCATGATCCACTTGGCGTTTGTTTTCACGCCGGCTTCCTCAAGCAGATACTTGAGCGGCACGCCGGTATACATGACGTTGTGGACCATGCCGTGGGTGAACTGGCAGCCATTGAGCTGCGCGCCGCGCCACTCCATGCCCGAA
>CAZGNQ010000089.1:0-12209 GCA_964527285.1 uncultured Hyphomicrobiales bacterium
ACTGTGCGCTGACGCAGCCTCGACAATGGCGCGGATGATGTCGTCTTCGGTCACATTGGCCGCCTCAGGATCTCGCTGCTCTGCCACACCCAATCTCCCCGCGATGTGGTGCACCGAACTCAATAAGGCGCCCTGACCACCGTGAAACGACCGCACGCTTATTTTAGCGCATCGTTGGCGAGCGCAGTGTTGATGCCGATCAAAGCCACGCACGCCACGCCAGCCTAGTTTAGCTTATGGTTCTGACATTTGCTCACGCGCGTGATGCGAGGGGGAAGCAAATATCAAAACCGGAACACGAGGCTGTGGCCGGACAATGCGATTGCACCAACCATTCGCAGAGTGATGAAAGCCAGCGCCAGCGCCCCGGTCGCGCGGTGGCAATGCGTTACCTTTGCCCTTCAGGCGTGCCCCAACAGGAGAGAAAGTCATGGCCTACATGTCGATCCTGACCTACTGCGACTCTGAAAAGGAGCTGTCCACCTGGGTGCGGACGGCCGCCGACCTCACGCGCGTCAACGATGCGCACCTGACGGTGATGGCGCTCGGGTATGAACCAGATATCCCTCCCTATGCGATGGCCGATATCTCGCCTGCCGTCCTTGATGAGGGGCGGAAAAAAGCCCGCGAGGCCGTGGATGCGCTATCTGTGAAGATCAGTGAAATGCTCGCAAAGGAAGGCGTGCGGTCTGACGTGGTGCCCATGGTCGGCAATGATGTGCAGTTGTCCGCAGCGTTTGGTGAGGCGGCCCGCTTTGCGGACCTCGTGGTCGTCGGACAGCCTTACAACAGCGGTTTCGAGGAAGCCGCGGTGCCGCTGGTCGAAGCGGCGATGTTCGATGGCGACGCGGCAACGCTGGTCTGCCCACTTGAGCCCACGAAGGTGGAGCGCGAGCGCGCACTCATCGGTTGGAACGGAAGTCGGGAGGGCCACCGCGCTGTGCGTCGCGCTTTGCCACTGCTGACCAAGGTGAAGAATGTCGAGGTGGCGGTGATCGATCCCGGCAAGTTCGAGGAGCAGTCCGCAAAGCAGCTGGCGCTCGTGCTGTCGCGACACGGCATTGATGTGTCCGTGAACTTCCTGCCCAATGAGCGCAAAGGCGTCGCGGAGATTATCCGCGAACGGGTGTTGGACTTTAACGCCGACATGCTGGTGATGGGCGCTTACACTCACTCCCGCTTCCGCGAGAGTGTGCTGGGTGGCGTGACCCGCAACATCTTGAGCGATGTCCCGGTGCCGGTGCTTATGGCCCACTGAGCGGCGAAAAACTGCCGGGCGGAACACCGCCAGACGGAAAGACCTAAGAGCAATACACTGGGCCCCGGAGGTTGAAGCGGACCACCGGGGCGCTGACACGGCATGGGCCGCTAAGTTGCGGGATAATCCACCCGCGTCAGATAAAGCCCGTGGGCCGGCGCAACCGGCCCGCACGCCGCCCGCTTGCGCGCCGCAAGTGCGCCGGCAAGATCATCGCGGCGCCACTTTCCCTCCCCCACCAGTTTCAGGCTCCCCACCAGGGATCGCACCTGGTTGTGCATGAAGGATCGTGCCGACGCGACGACCTGGATCTCCGCGCCCACCCGTGACACATCCAATTGGTCAAGCGTCTTGACCGGCGATTTCGCCTGGCACTGCACGGATCGAAACGTGGTGAAATCATGCAGGCCGATGAGCACCTGTGCTGCGTCATGCATGCGGGCGGCATTGAGCGCCATCGGCACTTGCCATGCCCGGTCGCGGTCGAGCGCCAATGGCGCCCGACGGTCAACAATTCGGTACAGGTAGTGACGCGCGGTGGCTGAGAAGCGGGCATCGAAATCATCGTCGACCACCCGGCACGCGACAACCGCGATGGGGTTTGGCCGCAGGTGTGCGTTGACGGCATCGCGCACGGTGTCGGCCGGCCAGGCGCGTTCCAGATCGACATGGGCCACCTGGCCGGTGGCATGGACGCCAGCATCTGTGCGCCCGGCCCCCGCCGGCACGACCGTGACGCCGCAAAATCGCGCGATGGCCGATGCCATGGCGCCTTGCACCGAGGAACCGTTGTCCTGGACCTGCCAGCCGACAAATGGCGTGCCGTCATATTCAATGGTGAGCTTGTATCGTGGCATGGCCCGGCAATGGCGCAGGTCATGGATGCAGCGCAATGGATCCGCTTCATAAATGCGGCTGCCAACGCGTCGGCGCTGGCAGCGGATAAGCGCCAGATGCCGCCGCTGCTACTGCACGGTCAATTGCGGCACGCTGACATCGCGCACCTTGAAGCCCGGCACGGCGGCAAAGCGATCCATCCGCCCCGCACGTGTGCCCCGCACCCGGCGCCGGTTGGTCTTGACGCCGACGCCCACTTTGCGAAGCCCCCGGCCCTTCTTGAATGTGACACTGGCCGCTCGAACCGAGCGTCCGACCACGACACGACCCTTAACGCCGCCAAAGCCCTTGCGCGCGAGCCGGCCGCGGTTGCCCGTGAGCTTCAGGCCGGCACCGAAAGCAACGCCCACACCGGCACGCTTGCGCGCCGAACCAAAGCCGCCCAACGAAATGCTGCGCAGTCCACGGGCGCGGTTGAGCCGGATAACGCGCGCCCGGGCCCGGGCGGTTCTACCGAGCCCGATGGCGGACGTGCCACTGCGGCGGCGCAATCGATTGCGTGCCTTGCCAAAGCGGGCGGACGCCACCGGCGCACGCGCCTTGCGACGCGGGCGGGAGAAGCGGCGGTTGCCGATGCTGCGGCTGCGCGCACGTGCTTTTCTGACGCCAGGCGATCGACCCCGAAAGCCGCGCGACCTCAAGCCACCGCCAGGGCGCGCCTGGGCGACGTCAGCAACGCCGTCGCCCAGCGGCACACCAACAATCGGCACGGCAGCGAGGCCAAGCCACGCCAACAGGCAGACAATCGCAACGCGGACGCAGGCCATAACGCAGCCTCCCAATGCACACCGTCTGACCGGAGCAGTTCCGGTCAATTTGAGACAAAGCGTAACAGATGGGTCAGGCCGTGCCAGTGCCGCACACGTTAACAGACGGCGCACATGCGGGAGTTTTGGCACAAATGGTTAACGCCGATGGCGTCCAATCAGCCCGCCGTGGGCAGCCGCGTGCCGAGCGGTAAGGCGAGGCCGCGCAGCAGCTCCGCCCCGGACATGGGCTTTTTACCGGCGCGCTGCGCCTCAATCAGCCGGAGTGCACGGCCCGCGTCTGACCCGCCGGCCGCCACCGTGAACGCGCCATCGAGCAGGGTGCCGGGCGCCGCGGCCGCTGTGTCTTCCACGTCCACAACGGCCGTCCGCAGAACCTTGACCCTTTCGGGCGCGCGGCCCGCCTCTCGCGCCACCTCGAACCAGGCACCCGGAAACGGCGACAGCCCACGCACATGGTTGTGGAGGTCATACGCTGGACGCTGCCAGTCGATGCGCGCCTCCGCCTTGTCGATCTTGTCAGCGTAGGTGACACCGTCTTCCCTCTGCGGCGTGGAGGGTAAATCGCCCGCCTCGAGGCGGCGCAACGCCTCGACCATCAGCACCGCGCCGCGCTGCGCCATGGCATCATGCAGGTCGCCAGCCGTGAGGTCGCCGTCCAGATCAACGGCTTCGCGCAGCGCGACCGGGCCGGTGTCAAGCCCGGCATCCATGCGCATGATGATGGCTGCCGTGGTCGTGTCGCCGGCCATCAAGGTTCTCTGCAGGGGCGCCGCACCACGCCAGCGCGGCAGCGCGGAGGGATGGAGGTTCAGGCAGCCGTGGCGCGGTGCCTCCAATATGGGTTCGGGCAGGAGCAGGCCGTACGCAACAACCACACCGACATCGCCACCATGGGCGCGAAAGCGCTCCTGCTCCTCGGCCGGCCGCAACGATTTCGGCGTGAAGACAGGCAGACCCGCGGCCTCGGCGGCGGCCTGTACCGGCGTCGGGCGGTCTGCCATGCCGCGCCCTGCCTTGCGGGGCGGCTGGCAGTAGACCGCGCAGACGTCATGGCCCGCTGCGATCAGCGCCTTGAGCGTGGGCACGGCGAAATCCGGCGAACCCATGAATATGACGCGCATTGGCAAGGAAGGGCCCTCCGCCCAGAGGTCACGCCCGGCTCAGACAGCGGCGTCGCCCGCCTCGCCCTCGCGACGGAGTTTCAGATATTTCTTCACCAGCCGATCGCGCTTGAGGCGCGACAGATGATCCACGAAAAGGACACCGTCCATGTGATCGATTTCGTGCTGCACCACCGTCGCCAACAGCCCGTCGCACGCCAGTTCCTGTACCGCGCCGTCGCGATCAATGTAGCGCACCCGCACCTCAGCCGGGCGCTCCACCTCAGCATAGACCTCCGGGATCGATAGGCAGCCCTCCTCGTGGATGTTGCCAGCGTCGCTCGCCCAAAGGATCTCGGGGTTGATCATGGCGAGTGGGCGCTTCGGCTCCTCGTCGCCACGCGCCGTGTCACACACGAGGATGCGCCGCGGCACGGCCACCTGAATGCCGGCGAGACCGATCCCGGGTGCGTCATACATTGTCTCAAGCATGTCATCGATCAGCCGGCGCGTGTCATCGTCCACGCGCTCCACGGGGGCGCTGTGTGTCTTGAGGAGCGGATCCGGCAGGGTGATGATTGGTAGCAGCATGGCGTTCATCTAGTTTGCGGCGCGCGCGGCGTCAAAGGCCGAGGTGAGGCTGCGGCGCCAGATGCGCGTGGCGCGCTCCGGCAGGTGCTTGGCCGAATCACTTACACTGCTGTGAGGTATTGCACGCCAGGACCCCACATGACGCGCGCCGCCCCATCTGCCGGAGACGAAGCTGCTCAAGACTGGGCTCAGTGGGCGGACTGGATCGCACCTTTGCGCACCAGTGCCGAAGGCGTCTGGCGCGATCTTGTGGTGTTCGCCGAAGCCATCGCCGCTGCGGCGCGCCATCCCGCCAATGCCGAGATCATCATCTGGAGTGGCGCTGCGGCAGCGCTGGTTTGCACAATCGCGGTCGTGTGGCGCAGACGGCGCCACCTGGTGCTGGAGCGTGCGCAGGAGCAGGCGCGTCAGGAAGCCGCCAGCGCCGCCGAAACCGCAGAATTGGAGCGGGCGGAACGCGAGCGAATTGCGCAGGAGCAGGCCGCGCAACTGGCCCGTCAACGGGCGCAGGAGGAGGAACGCGCAGCGCTGTTTGCCCACATCTCCCGCACCGCCGCCGACCAGCAGGCGCAGCTTCAGGCCCGGCTGGACGCCCAGGTGGCCGAATTGCGCGGGCGGCTGAGCGCCTTGTCGGAGGTCGAAACAGGCCGCCAATCCGAAACGACCCAGGCGATTAACACCCGCCTCTCCCAGGTGGTGGCCGATGTTGCACGCCAGATGGCTGACACCCGGGCCGACGTGCAGCGCCATGTTGCAGAGCTGCGCGCCAGCGTCGGCGATGGGCTCCATGCCACCCGCGAGGGTGTCCAGTCCGGCGTCACCCAGGCGCTGTCGGACACTCAGGCGCGGCTTTCCGCCCTGAGCGAGCGCCTCGCCGTCATTGACCAGACCCAGGAGCACATCACCGATCTGGGTCAGCAGATGGTCGCGCTGCAGGGCATCCTGGCCGACAAGCAGGCACGCGGGGCCTTCGGCCAGGGGCGCATGGAGGCGATCATCGCCGATGCGTTGCCCCCATCAGCGTTCAGCCTCCAGGCCACGTTATCGAACGGCAAGCGGCCCGACTGCCTGATCCGCATGCCCAACACGCCCGCCGGGCTCGTCATTGACGCAAAGTTTCCGCTGGAGGGGTTCGAGGCCCTGCGCCGGGCGGCCACGGCCGCAGACCGCAAGCAGGCGGCCGCACAGGTGCGGTCTGCGCTTGGCACCCATGTGGCTGATATTGCCCGCAAATATCTGATCCCCGGTGAGACGCAGGACACCGCCCTGATGTTCGTGCCGAGCGAGGCGATCTATGCCGAGCTGCATGAAACATTTCCCGACGTCATCCAGATGGCCCACCGGGCGCGCATTTTCATCGTCTCGCCCAACATGCTGATGCTGGCGGTGCAGACCATGCAAGCGATCCTCAAGGACGTGAAAATGCGCGAGGCTGCCGGGCAGATCCAGCGTGAGGTGGCCGCACTCTTGAAGGACGTCACGGCCATGACGGCGCGGGTGGCGGACCTGGAGCGCCACCATGCCCAATCAGGCGCCGCGCTGGAGAAGCTGACGCGGGTGGCGCGCCGGATCGGGCAGCGCGGGGAGAAAATCGACGCCATCGGGCTGGAGGATCCGGCCGCCGGCGTTGATGCAGCGCTTGAGGCCGGCGACGCGGACGGCGCTGACGCCTTGTGCGCACAGCCGAGGGTGAAGGCGGCATAAGGCTGGCACGTAGGCCGCAAGGTACGCGCTCAGCAACCCAACCGGCAAATGAAAAGGGCGCCACCATAGCGGCGCCCTTCGCAAGCAGGCTTGCCGTTTATCCGTTGGTCATTCGCTCCAGGTGATCGATTCCCCTGAAGCAGACGGGCGCTACTGCGCGCTCGCCATCAGTTTGGCCGGCACCTCGATGCCCTGCTCCTTGTAATACCGTGCCGCACCCGGGTGCAGCGGCGCAGGCAGGCCGGCGATCGCCTTCTGGATGTCCATCGCCGTCGTCGCCTTGTGGATGGCATTCAGGAACGGCAGGTTCTCATAGATCGCCTTTGTGATGCGGTAGACCGCATCCTCGTCGACGTCGGCGCGCACGGCCAGGAAGTTCGGCTGCGCGATGGTCGAGATCGCCTCAGCCTGGTTGGGGTACGTGCCAGCCGGGATGGTGTAGGGCGTCCACAGACCGAAACCGCCGTCCGCCTTTGCGGCCAGTTCCGGCGTGAAGTTCAGGATGCGCATGTCGTTGCCCATGGCAGCCATCACCTTCGTGATCGCGCCGACCGGCACACCGGCGGGAATGCCGAACGCAGAGACCTGGCCGTTCTGGAAGGCATCAGCAGACGGGCCGTAGCCGCCATAGAACAGGTCGGCATCGCTATCGATGTTGAGGCCCACGTTGCCCATCAGGACACGGTTGGAGCCGATGGTCCCGGAGTTCTTTTTCCCCATGGCCATGCGCTGGCCCTTGAGTGCCAGCAGGTCTTCCACCGTGCCCGTCTTGGCAGCGTCCTTGCGCACCGCGAAGTGCTCCACGTTCTGCCACAGCATGGTGACCGAGCGCAGTTGCTTCTGCGGACCCGCCGCCTCGACCGGGCCTTTGCCATTGACGGCGTAATAGCCGAACAGGCCCTGGAGAATGGCGAACTGCGCCTCATCTTCGCGCAGCAGCTTCACGTTCTCGCCAGAGCCAGCGGAGTTGATCGCCGACATGCCGATCTTCTGCTTGGGCTGAAGCTTGACCTTCACCAGCGTCGAGATGGCCACGCCGACGGGATAGTATGTGCCGCCCGTCGATGCCGTGGCGAGGATGTAGTTGCGCTCCTCCTGGGCGGATGCAGCTTGCGGCGCCAGTGCGATGGCAGCGCCAACGGCGGCCAATGCGGCCAGTCGTTTGAAGTGCACGGTTGTCTCTCCCTTTTTTTCCAGGCGCCCGCCCGCCGTTCTGATCGCGGGCTGGGCATCCACCTTTGGTCGTACCGCAGGTGCGTGGGCCACGAAAGGGGGAACGAAAGGCGCCGCGGGACGATGGCACCGGTCATCACCGAGCCGGCAATCCACACATGTAATGTTGTAACATTGCGCACCTTGGCCTAGAACCGCGTGCTGCTGCCATCGCACCGGGATCCGCCAGCCAAGGAAATCTGCCCCATGAACGACCAACGCCTGCCTGTGACCGTGCTCTCAGGGTTTCTAGGAGCCGGCAAAACAACCCTGCTCAACCGCGTGTTGAACAACCGCGAGGGCCGCCGCGTCGCCGTGATCGTCAATGATATGTCAGAGGTGAACATCGACGCGGATCTGGTGCGCGCTGATACCGACCTGAGCCGCACCGACGAGACGCTGGTTGAAATGTCGAATGGTTGTATCTGCTGCACGCTGCGTGATGACCTGCTGGTGGAGGTGCGACGGCTCGCCGACGAAGGTCGGTTTGATTATCTTCTGATTGAATCCACCGGCATTTCGGAGCCGCTCCCTGTCGCCGCAACCTTTGAATTCCGCGACGAAGAGGGACAAAGCCTTTCCGACATTGCCCGCCTCGACACGATGGTCACGGTTGTTGATGCCGTTAATCTGCTGCGCGATTATTCAAGCCATGACTTTTTGAGCGACCGCGGTGAAACGATGGGCGAAGAAGACGATCGCACGCTCGTCCATTTGCTGACCGATCAGATCGAATTCGCCGACATCATCATCCTCAACAAGGTTGGCGATGCGGCACCCCATGAGGTCGACGCGGCGCGCAAGATCATCCGCAGCCTGAATGCTGATGCCCGGATCATTGAGACCAATCATTCCGATGCACCTGTTGATGCTGTGCTCGATACGCGCCTGTTTGATTTCCAAAAGGCGCATGAGCATCCAATGTGGGCAAAGGAACTTTACGGTTTCGCAGATCACGTGCCCGAAACGGAGGAGTACGGCGTCACCAGCTTCGTCTATCGCGCCCGCCGCCCGTTCGTGCCTGAGAAGGTAAACGCCATCCTGACCGGCGAGTTACCGGGCGTCATCCGCGCCAAGGGCCATTTCTGGCTGGCAACACGGCCGGACTGGGTGGCCGAATTCTCACTCGCGGGCGCGTTGTCTTCGGTCAAACCCATTGGCCGGTGGTGGGCGTCGGCTTCCAAGGAGCAATGGCCCGACCACGATAGCTTCCGGAATTACATCCAGCAGCGCTGGGTCGAGCCCTGGGGCGACCGGCGCCAGGAGATCGTCTTCATTGGAAGCGATATCGATTGGCCTGCGCTGAAAGCAAAGCTGGATATGGCCCTGTTGCCAGAGGTCATGGCAGACGGTCCAGATAGCCTGCCCGATCTCCCCGATCCGTTTCCGCTCTGGCGCCAGAGTGAGGAGGCGGCATGAGGCCTCTTGAAGATATCGAGCAATCCGTCGCGAGCGAAATCTGCACGGGGGAAACCCCCGATGCTCTGGCTGCGGTTCAAAGACCGAATTGCGCTGCGGCGATCTGGCGTCGCGAAGTGGAGCTGGGTCTTGCTGGCGCGCTTGCAGGGATCGAAGCCGAGCAATTGCCCACGCTGCGCACCGGCTGCGCGCTTGTGGACGTGCAATCCGTTGTCAGCCGAGCCTGCAGCCAGTCGGGGATGGAAGCCGAAGCGCTTCGCGAAGCACTGACCAACGACATAGGCGCCCTGACGGTCGCCTTTAGCAGCGTCATGAAGACCGATGCGGTTGCCCTGCGGCTCGACGTGATTACCGACGATGCCTGCCGTCGATTTCACACTGACAACGTAGAGGCACGCCTGCTCTGCACATACCGTGGTGCAGGTACGCAGTATGGCCTTGAGCATGACACGGATAACGAGCCCCCGTTGATCCATCAGTTAAGGACGGGGGACGTCGCCATCTTTCGCGGTGCGAAATGGCCCGGAGCAGAACGGAGCGCCGTGGTTCATCGCTCGCCGCCGATTGAAAAAACGACGTCATTGCAAGACCGCGTCCGGTTGCTTCTGGTCGTGGATATGCCGAGCGCCGGTTAATGCCGAGGGCACCGGTTTTTGCTGCCCCCTGCGCCGCAATGGTCTCGCGTTAGGCGCAGTACGGAACACAACCTGAGGTCTTGCCGGAATTCCACCATGAGCCGGCCAGACCTCGACCGAGACCGAGTACCAGCGCCGCACGAACCAGACCACCCGCAATCGACCCGGCCACGGTCAGTTCCGGTCTTCAGGAAGCAGCGGAAGCGGGACCGCCTCGATCCCGTCCTCGTGGAGATTGCGCGCCTCTTCCGGCGTCGCCTCACCGTAGATGGCCCTGGGCTCCACCTCCTCAAAGTGAATGCGCCGTGCCTCCTCGGCGAACTTGCGGCCCACGTTCTCGGCGTTTGCGGTGACGTGCCGGCGCAATTCACGCGCAGCCTCAACGAGCTTTGCCAGCTTTTCCGTTTTCTCAATGAGACCGGCATCGTCCGTTGCCACGGCTGCGGCTTGAACCATGGCCACCGGCTCAGCGGGCACTGGCGCTTTCGTTAAATCTGGCCGCATTGACGGTACAGATGCAGGTCCAGGACGCGCTGGCCCGACTTGCGGCCCGGCCTCGGGCTTGCGGTTCGCCCGCACGCCAACGTTGGGGGCCATGATCGCCTTGCGCACACTTGTGGATCCGCAATCTGGGCACTCAACGAGGCCCAACCCCTGCAGCTTGTCGAACTCGTCGCTGGAGCGGAACCATGTCTCAAAGCCATGACCGCTGTCGCACTGCAGCGTGTACTTGATCATCGGCGCTTTGTTCTCCTTGCTTGGCAAGCTGCGCGCGGGGAGCGGGACCACGGCCGCAACACGATAGCACTCAATACCATGGAGTGCCAAATCTGGATGATGCATGAACGCCGCACGACATCCGACGGCGTTGCGTCCCACGAGGCACGTCAGCCGACGCGCGCGTGAGGTTCGCCGCGCCAGGCGTCGCCGCGCTGGCCCTGTCACGCGGAAAACGAGTCACGTGGAAAACGAAGCCCGCCGACATGAAAGGCGGTGACACGGAGCACCGGGCCGGCGATGCGTGAGGTGGGCCCGGCCTCGCGCCGGCGACGTGATCCCGACCGGAGGCACGCGCATGTCAGTCATCGAACAGGTGTGGGGCTGGGGGGTCGCGGCATTCATTGCCATCGTCGTCGCGACGTTCGCCTTCCAGCTTTATG
Organism: uncultured Hyphomicrobiales bacterium; assembly: GCA_964527285.1. Lineage (GTDB taxonomy): Bacteria > Pseudomonadota > Alphaproteobacteria > Rhizobiales > CAZGNQ01 > CAZGNQ01. Next base: position 10,747 of record CAZGNQ010000089.1, read on the forward strand.
TTTTCTTCTTCCATCGCCGCTGGCGCCGCAGCAAGCCGCACACCGAGCCGGTCGCGTTTCTCAACGGGCGCATGGCCGTGCGCCCCACGGTCCTCGGCCATGCGGTGCCGACGGGCTATCGGCTGGCCTGCCTCTACTACGGCAGTGGCCTCATCGACCGCACGCGCACGCTCGACCAGGGCTTCCCCTATGACGTGATCGACGAGATCCCGCTGCTGGGTCCCAACCAGGTGGCGCCGCCCGCGGACCTCAACCGCCTGATCGACGCCCGGGCGCGGGACATCGTGGCGCGGGCCGAGCGCGAGCGCAAACGCATCCGGCTGTTCTGGTCCGGCGGGATCGACTCAACCACCGCCTGCATTGCCCTGATGCGCGCCACCGCGCGCCAGCCCGAGGTGCTGGAGATCGCCTACACCCGCCAGTCCGAGCAGGAATACCGCGCCTTTCTCAAGAAGTTCGTGCGCAAGCACCCCAAGCGCAAGAAGCTGCGCACCGTCAGCGAGGCGTTGGACCCCGCCATGGTGCTGGTGACCGGCGAGCACGGCGACCAGATCTTCGGCAGCGTGAAGGCGGCCACATTCCAGGATGCCGAGTTGCACAAACCCTGGGGCGACATCCTGCCCGCGCACCTGGCAAAGTCGTTTGCCACGCCGAAGCGCGCCGATGAGATGCTGCGGTATCTGGAGCCGCAGGTGGCCCGCTGCCCGTTCCCGGTGACAACGGTTTTTGAGTACCTGTGGTGGTGCGCGTTTTCAATGAAATGGCAGGCCGTGCACCTGCGCCTGGCGGCCGCCGCGCCTGAGGCGGCGTTCGTGCCGGTGCGCGATGCGCTTGAGCATTTCTTCCGCACGCCGGACTTCCAGCGTTGGAGCCTTGCCAATCCGGACAAGCGCATCCGCTCCACCTGGGCGACGTACAAATGGCCGCTGAAGGACTACATCTTCGCGGCCACTGCCGACCGGTCCTACCGCGACGAGAAGACCAAGGAGCCGTCCTTGCGCGGGCTGATTCCAGGCAAGTTCAGGGGCAGGCCGATGGCGATCGACGCCGCCCAGGCGCGGCTGTTCCAGTTTCACGATCCGAGCCTGCGCAAGCCCCAGCCGGCAGACGGCGATGACGGGTCCGGCATCACGATCGAGTTCCACCAGGAGCTGGAAACACCGCTGTGGGACGATCTCGATGGTGACGGGGAGTGAGTGAGCAGATGCGGGATGGCGCTGGCGTGCCAAGCGGTCCGGGGCGGGGAGAGAAAAGAGGAGCCCCCGAAGCAGTGAGTGAAACGGCCACGCCGAAAAAACTCCATCCTGTCATCCCGCACCGTGCAGCGCGTCAGCGCTGTCACGCGATGCGGGACCCAGCGTCAGACGTGCGGCGAAGCCGCTCAGTATCGCGTCGCTCCGCGACAACATTTCTCCTGGGCCCCGGATCTCGCGATGGCATCTGCGATGCCACGCGGTCCGGGG
>CAZGNQ010000090.1:0-11956 GCA_964527285.1 uncultured Hyphomicrobiales bacterium
CCAGGAAGGCGAACATCGCGCCCATCACGAAGGAGCCCATGGCCAGGTGCGCCAACATGTCGGCGTCACTCATCCGCCACGAGCAGATCATCACGACCCTGCCGAAGGCGAAAGAACTGAAGCGGATCTTCGACCGCTACGTGACTTTGGCCAAGCGTGGCGATCTGCACGCCCGCCGCCTTGCCGCCTCGCGCATCCGTGACGAGGCCATGGCCAAGAAACTGTTCGACGTGCTGGGGCCGCGCTACGCTGAGCGTCAAGGTGGCTATACGCGTGTGCTGAAAGCGGGCTTTCGCCATGGTGACAACGCGCCGATGGCCGTGATCGAATTGGTGGATCGCGATCCCGATGCACGCGGCAAGGAAGACCGCGAGCGCCATGAGCGTGAGATGGCGGAGATGGGCGAGGAATAGGCCGTTTCGCGCCGCTCACAACCCTCGCATGCGACACCATCCAGTATGAGCCGCCAGGTGGGATCAGACCATCCGGCGGCTTTGTTGTGTCTGGCGGCGCGCAGCATGCGGGTGACGGTCAGTCCCGCCTCAGCGGTAACGTTTCAAACGGGGCAGACGGCATGGAGCGTGAACGGGGCGTGTTGACGGTGCGGGGCTGCTGGCGCGGTGTGCGCGACAACGCGTTGCTCATCCTGTTCATGGTGCCGTTCGGCACAGCGTTCGGTGTGGCCGCGCGCACCCAGGGGCTGCCCGACGGTGAGATCATCGCGCTGAGCGCCATCGTGTTCGCCGCAGCCTCGCAGTTCGCCGTGCTGGAGATCTGGGGGCCAAGCGTGCCGCTGTTGGCGCTCGTCGTCCTGGCCATCGCCGTCAATGCACGCTTTGTTTTGATGGGCGCGGCCCTTTACGAGTGGATGCGCCCGCTGCCGTGGTCGACCCGGGCCGCGTCCATGTTTTTTCTCACCGATGCAAACTTCGCCACGGGCATGGCCGCGCGTCAGGCGGGTGAGCGCGATTTCGGCGTTCTGCTTGGCGCAGGGCTTGCCATCTACCTGCTTTTCGTCGGCGGCACCGTGCTGGGCGTTGTCTTTGGTGCATTGATCCCGGATCCGCGGGCGCTCGCGTTGGATGTGGTCATGCTGGCGTTTTTCGCTGCCCTGTTGGCTGGTGCGTGGCGCGGCCGGAGCACTTTTCTGCCCTGGGGCGTTGCGGCCGGGGTGGCGCTTGGTGTCGAGGCTGTGTTCGGCCCCACGTGGCAAGTGGTGGCCGGGGCATTGGCAGGCGGTATTGCGGGCGCGTTCCAGCCGGGTGCGACGGAGACGGCTTCGGGCCTTGAACGCGAAGCGACGCCTCGCCCGGAGAGCACGCCGGGAGGCGGCGGTGGTTGAGGTCAGCGCAGCGCTTGCTGTCGCTGCGATGGCGCTGGCGACCTACGTGACGCGCATGAGCGGGCTGGTGATCATGTCCTTTGTGCGCATCACACCGCGGGTGCGCCGCGGGCTCGAGGCCCTGTCGGGCTCGGTCCTTGTGGCAATCGTTGTGCCCGCGGCCGTACGCGGTGATCTGGCAAGCCAAGTGGCGGTGGCGGCATCGGCTGGCGTCATGCTGGCAACGCGCAACGCCGTCTTCGCCATGGTCGCCGGCATCGTCGCGGCGGCGGGCATACGGGCTTTCGCTGGCGCCGGCTGAGGGCGCACGTCGAAGCTGTTGGCGGAAAGCGGTTGGCCTGAAGCGCTTGGTCGATGCCTCCCGGCACTGCGACCCAACACACGGTTACAAAGCGTTACATTCCCGCGCGTTTGTGAAAAACGCCAGCAAAGCTCCGCCTCCATTCTCCACGTGTCGCCGAACAGATCGGCATCGATCCAAGGAGAATGACAATGAGCAAACTGCTTTTCGCTGCTTTCGCTGCCTCGGCACTGACCCTTTCCAGCGGTATTGCACAGGCTGACAGCTGGTCCGGCAGCCGCACGGTGGTCGGGCCGTACGGCTACAGTGCGTCGGTAAGCGGTTCGGGCTCCTGCTCGGGCGGGAGCTGTAATTCTACGCGCACGGTCACAGGACCTCGTGGGTACTCAGCTTCGCGTCGCGGTTCGACGACGTGTGCTGGCGGTACCTGCAATCGCACGGTCACGCGGACAGGCCGTTTCGGCAATTCCGTTACGCGATCGGGCCGGTTTACCCGCCACTAGAATTCGTCCGCTTCAGGTGGCAGCAGCCGGAGCGAAAGGCGAGCGGCGCAACAAAAATGACGCAGTGTTCGGCGTTTCCGCTTGAGCCGGACAAGCGCTCAGATCTGTTGCGGCGCTTTCCACGTGCGCCGGCGGTATTGATCTCAGCACAGCAATTCCCCGGCGCACATTTTACCGTTTGCGATCCCATTGAGAACAGATGCGGCTCAGCTGCATCTGTTTCAACATCCGATGGCGGACACCGTCTGCCTTGGAAATACCTTCGGGGCGATCGGTCGTGCCACGCTCCGATCCCCGCCAGAAACTTTCCCACTCCAATTCTCTCATCCCATCACAACAATGCAGGTTCCCAGACATGACCCGTAGCACCATCGTATTCGTCGCAGCGGTCACAGCTGTCCTCGTTGGTCATTCCATGACCGCAAGGGCATCTGAAGCTCAGAAGACCCAGGTCCGCGCGAACTTCCAGGCGGCCGACACGAACCGAGATATTGCGCTCGCCCCGCTTGAATTCGTGACCTTCATCAATTTGAACGCGCGCTACGGGATCGGACGCTCCCGCATGATCCAACGCTTCGGGGGCTATGAAATGGCGTTTGAGCGGGTCGATGCAAACCGGGACGGTTTCGTGACGCCTGACGAGTTGGCGGCTGCCGCCAGTCGGAATTTCTAAAGCTGCACGCGCGCGTTTCTCCTCCGCAACGCCGCTGTGGGCGTTCCAATCCCCGTCATCGTAAAGCAAAACGGTGTGCCGATGTTTGATACGTCACAGTACCTCTTTCCCGCGCAGCCGCTGGGTGCAGGGTTTGCCTTGATTGCCCTGGCTTTCATTGCGCTTGAAGCGCTCTACCTCATCTTTCGGCATCCGGAGCACAGCCCGGATTTCAAGGAGACGGTGGCATCACTGTTCATTGCCGTCGGTCACAAGGCTGCTCGTCTTGTGACAGCGGCTTTGATTGCGGTGCCGTTCTTTGCACTCCACCAGCAGCGTTTGTTCGACGTCCCGATGCAGGCGGCTTGGGCTTGGGTTGTCCTCTTCATCAGTGTGGAATTCTGTTACTACTGGATGCATCGCGCTGCGCATCGCGTGCGCTGGATGTGGGCGACGCATTCAGTGCACCATTCGGCCACGCATTTTAATCTTTCGGCCGCTGTGAGGCTGGGTTGGACAGGATCGCTTTCCGGTACGTTCCTGTTCTTTCTGCCATTGGCGTGGATCGGTTTTCACCCCGCTGCAATCGCTGTGGTCATGGGGCTTGGTCTTGCCTACCAGTTCTTTCTCCACACGAGTTTGCCGATCCGGCTCGGTCCTCTGGAATGGGTCCTGAACACACCAGCCCATCACCGCTTGCACCACGCCTGCAACGAGCGTTATCTCGACTGCAATTTTGGCTCTGTGCTGATCGTGTTCGACAGACTGTTCGGTACGTTTGTTGAGGAGCAGAAAGGCGAGGCGATCCGGTTCGGGCTTAAAGGGCGGGAGCCGAGCCGAAACCCGATGGTTGTCGTCTTCAGGGAGTGGGTGTTGATTGGGCGCGATGTTGTTCGTGCGCGCTCGCTTCGCGATGTGGGGCGTGCACTTTTCGGGGCGCCATAAGGTCCAACGCGTAGATCACGGCTGTGACGGAACGCTGACTGGTTATTCGACTTTCAATCATCAAGCCGGTCGGTGGTGGGCATCATGATCGCATCGCCACACGACCTGTTTTCTGGGCGGCGTGCTTTCATGGATCAGCAGCTGCCGCGCTCGATATCCTTGAGCGTTTCCAGCGCAGCGCGGCGGTCGGGGAGGGAAACATCGGCGCAAAAGCGCTCGGTTTTCTGCCACACGCCCTTGTCATCGCAGCGCCACCGCTCCTGGCGGATGCGGTAGCTGCCTAACTTCAGTGCAATTGAAGGGCAAAAGCAGGCCTCTGCGCCGGTCGTGTAGCCCTTGTCCGCATAGACACAATCCGCCGCCTGCGCCTGGGCCTGCGGACCATGTGTGATGACGATCGCGGAGAACAGCGCTACCGTGACGGCGCAGCTTGAGGCGCGCACCCCAAGGTGGGCAGATTGGCCCGCCGTCCGGGCATTCTCTCGTACGGCGTTCATTGCATTCACGTTTTTCACGTCCACTGTCCTTGCGATGATGCTATGGGCGGCCGGCGATGATCCGCGCCAGACGCTGCTCCTGCCGCACGTGGGCCTTGAGCTGAACACCTTATCCGGGCCTTGATGAGGCAGGTGGGCGTGCTGTGCGACGCGGCATGCGCACCGCCCGAGCCGAACGCGACAACCAGACGACGAGCTTTGATGACACACCATTCCGCGCGCCACCGCCCCACCGCCTGCCACGCCAGCGGGCCGGGTGGTGCCTGTTTCCACCCGCTGCACCGCATGGCCACACTTCTCATGGTGGCTGCCTTTGCCTGCGCAGCGCTGCCGCTTTCCGCCGCTGCCCAGCGCGTACCACGCGATGCGCTGGACTTGCGGGCAACGTTTTCCCCCATCGTCAAGCGTGCCGCACCGGCGGTGGTCAACGTCTACGTCCAGCGGCGGGTGCGCACGTTTGTATCGCCGTTCGCCGACGATCCGTTCTTTCGCCGGTTCTTCGGTGGGCAATTCGGCGTGCCGCGCGAGCGCGTGTCCAACTCGCTGGGCTCCGGTGTGATCGTCTCGCCAGATGGCTTCGTCGTCACCAACAACCATGTCATCCAAGGTCGTGCCGATGCCGAGGTGCGCATCGTTCTGGCGGATCGGCGGGAGTTCGACGCTCGTGTCGTTCTGCGCGACAAGGACACGGACCTGGCGGTGCTCAAGATCGACAGTGGGCGCGAAGTTTTCCCGACGCTCGAGTTTGCCGACGTGGACGCGCTTGAAGTGGGTGACCTGGTGCTCGCCATCGGTAACCCGTTCGGCGTCGGCCAGACCGTGACAAGCGGGATCGTCTCAGCGCTCAGCCGCACAGGGGTGGGCGAACTGTCCTCCCAGGTCTTCATCCAGACGGACGCGGCCATCAACCCCGGCAACTCTGGTGGTGCCCTGGTGGACGTGGACGGGCGCATGGTCGGCATCAACACAGCCATCTTCTCGCGCTCGGGTGGTTCCAACGGGATCGGCTTTGCGGTGCCGGCGGACATGGTGCGCGTTGTTGTGGAGGCGGCGAGCAGCGGCGGCACGATCCGCCGGCCGTGGCTGGGTGCGGACCTGGAGCCGGTGACGCGCGACCTGGCGGGCCAGTTGGGGCTTGATCGCAGTGCCGGCGCGCTGGTCACCCGCGTCTACCGCGATGGTGCGGCGCAGGACGCAGGCATTGAGCCGGGCGACGTGCTGACCGAAGTGGATGGGCGTTTGATCACCGATCCGCGCGCGCTCAATTACCGGCTCAACGTGATCGGGCTCGGCAAGACGGCCGAAGTCAAGGGATTGCGCGATGGGCGCGATCTGCGGTTCCGGGTGCCTTTGCGCGAGGCGCCTGGCATTGAGGAGATCGATGCCCGGGCGCTGGACGGTCGCCATGCCCTGGCGGGCGCAACCGTGGGGAACATCACACCGCCGCTCGCGCAACAGTTCGGATTGCGCAATGCTGATGGCGTGGTGGTGCTGGAGGTGCGCAGGGGATCACCCGCTGCACGCTATGGCATCCGCCCAGGCGATGTGATCGAGCGGATCAACGGCCGGCAACTGGCGAATGCCGATCGCGTTGAGCGATTGTTGTCCGACAGGCGCTTGCGGCGGATGAGTGCGGTGATCGTGCGCCGCGGCCGGCGCTACAGGCTCGTCGCGCCGGGATAAGGGACGCCTGCAAAAGAGGTCGCAATGTCGCTGTTCAAGGCCGCAGGGCTGCCAGAGCCTGGCGATGGTCCGACCGCGCAAGCCACGCTCGACATGCCAGCCCGGCGCGCGCCGGCGCCCAACCGACCGTTGGCGGACCTGTTGCGGCCGGGCTCCCTTGCCGAGGTGGTCGGCCAGCGGGATGTTCTCGGCCCGGAGGGTGCGCTCACCCGGCAGCTGGCGGCGGGCCGTGTGCCCAACGCCATTTTCTGGGGCCCACCCGGCAGCGGCAAAACCACCGTGGCTCGGCTTTTGGCCCAGAGCAGCGACCGCGCATTCCGTCAGATTTCGGCGATTTTTTCAGGCGTTGCTGACCTGCGTAAGGTCTTTGCCGAAGCAACGGCATTGCGCGATCAGGGGCGGGCGACACTGCTGTTCGTCGATGAGATCCATCGCTTCAACAAGGCTCAGCAGGACGCTTTTCTGCCGCATATGGAAGACGGGACGATCACCCTGGTGGGGGCGACGACGGAAAACCCATCGTTTGAGCTGAACGCCGCCATCCTCTCGCGGGCCTCTGTGTTCATCTTTTCCAGTTTGGACCACGACGATCTGGCGTTGTTGCTCGAGCGCGCAGAGGCGCATCTGGGCGCGCGCTTGCCGCTCAATGCCGATGCCCGCGCCACATTGATCACCATGGCGCACGGCGATGGGCGCAGCCTGCTCAATCTCGTCGAAGCGGTGCAGGCCGCGGGTGCCGCTCAGGCCGGGGATGCAGACGCACCGGCAATCGACGCGGCCGCACTGCAGCGCATCGTCAGCCGCCGCGCCGCGCTCTACGACAAGTCAGGAGATGGGCATTACAACCTGATCAGTGCTCTCCATAAGGCGGTGCGCGGATCAGACCCGGATGCCGCGCTCTATTGGCTGGCGCGCATGCTGGCAGGCGGGGAGGACCCGATGTTCCTGGCGCGCCGGCTCATCCGCATGGCGGTGGAGGATATCGGGCTTGCTGATCCGGCCGCGCTGCAACAGACGATTGCCGCGCGCGATGCCTACCAGATGCTGGGCAGCCCGGAGGGAGAGCTGGCGCTGGCCCAGGCGACGCTTTACGTGGCGACGGCACCGAAATCGAACGCCGCGTATGTGGCTTACAAAGCCGCAATGCGCGCTGCGCGTGACACTGGCGCCGCCCCACCGCCCAAGCACATCCTGAACGCGCCGACGCAGCTCATGAAGGATGCTGGCTATGCTGCCGGCTACGCCTATGACCACGATGCGCCCGATGGCTTTTCAGGCCAGAACTATTTTCCTGACGGCATGGAGCGGCCAACGTTCTACGCCCCACCGGAGCGCGGCTTTGAGCGTGAGTTGGCAAAGCGGCTTGCCTATTGGGAGCGGCTGCGCCGTGAGCGCGGCGGGGCCGGGGAATGACCGGCGACGAGGCGATTGAGTTCACCACTTCGCCCATCGGCCAGCGCGGTCTGATCTGCACGCAGTCTGACATGTGTTGCCAAGGCGAAACCGCGCGGGGCTGAGCACGGAGCGCACAAAACGATGTTCCGAACCGTTAAGGCTCGTCGGCGGGTTGGCTGATGGCTTATTGCGGTCGGCTCGGCTATCACGGCGGCCACGTTCGGGCGCGCGGCATCTGTTTGTGGAACCTGCCGCTGTGAAATGACACCACTTGCCGCGCTGGAGCGGTCGGCGGTTTGCGAGCACATGAAGGAGATAACGCCATGCGCACGTTTCTGGGGCTGTTCGGGGCCATCATCGGCGCGGTCTTTGGTTTTTTCCTCCTTGGCCAGGCCGTTGCCGATCTCTACATGGGCATGAACGATTTCACGAACCCAGATGACGCCGGCGATGCCCACGCGGTCATCTTCGTCACCATGACGTTGTCGTTGCTGGCGTTCGGTTACGCGGTGGGGTTTTATGTGGGTGGCAAGCTGGACCGCGAGGACTGGAGCGACGTTGAGGAGCTTTGACGCCGTTGGAGTTGGTCAGCGCCGCGCGCAGGGGCGAGATGCTCAGGCCGTGTTGATACCGCACTGCCGTGCCCGAAATCTCGTCTGAGCGTCGGCTGCGCATGACCCATTTCACCAGTCTCGTCACCGCTGCACTGGTGGCTGCGTTCGTCGGCTATGGCGCGTCCGTCGCGATCATCCTGGCCGCTGCGCAGGCACTGGCGGCAAGCGCTGAGCAGACGATCGCCTGGGTGGCAGCCGTCAGCATCGCCAAGGGCGTGACCATGGCAGGCCTCAGCGCCTGGACGCGGATGCCGGTGGTGCTCGCGTGGTCAACGCCGGGCGCGGCGTTGATCGCAGCGAGCGAGGGTCTCACGATTGACGTCGCTGTCGGTGCATTTCTGGTCTGCGGCGCATTGCTCACGCTCACCGGTGCGCTGCCCGCGCTCAATCGTCTGGTCGCCGGCATTCCAACAGGCATCGCTGCGGCCATGCTTGCCGGCGTCCTCCTCCCGTTCTGTATGGCAGTTGCTGACCACGGCGTCGCCGCGCCAGCCCTGGTGGCGCCGATTGCGGTGACGTTTCTGGCTGTTCGTCTGGTGTCGCCGCTCTATGCGCCAATCGCAGCGCTGTTCGTGGGGCTGGTTGCCGCACTCGTGCTGACCGACGTGCGGTTGCCCAAGGTCGCTTTGGATATCGTCGCCTTTTCGCCAATCGTGCCGACGTGGGACTGGTCGGTCATGCTCGGCCTTGGCGTTCCGCTTTATCTCGTGACGATGGCGGGACAAAACCTGCCGGGCTTTGCCGTCATGCAGGCCAACGGTTATGCGCCCCCAGCGCGCATGGCGCTGCTGGCAACCGGTGTTGGCTCGAGCGCCATCGCGGTTCTTGGCGCACACCCCTACAACATGGCTGCCATCACAGCCGCGCTCTGCATCGGGCCCGAGGCGCATCCTGATCCCGAGCGCCGGTGGCGCGTCGGGGTGATCCAGGGGGCGCTTTGGGTCGTGATCGGCCTTGCCACGCCCGTTATCGTGCCGGTCATGCTGGCGCTACCGGAAGCCGTGATCCTCGCGGTGGCCGGCCTTGCACTGCTCGCGCCATTGATGGGCGCGCTGGCGCAGGCCTTTCAGGGTGAAGAGACGCGCTTTGCCGCCGCTGTCACGTTTGTGACGACAGCATCCGGCGTCGCCTTCTTCGGCATTGGGGCGGCCTTCTGGGGGCTCATACTGGGTGTATTGGTGCATCTTGGCGAGCGTACGCGGACACCGGTGCGGACCGCATAAGGCAAAGCTCGGCTTGCAGAATTACGCGCCGAACAGCAGCCAACTCCCCAGAACCACCAGGGCGGCACCGACCCAGGCACCCCCGGCGGGACGTTCGCGCGTGCGCGCCCAAATCATAGGAAGAATGATAACCGGTGTGGTGGCCGAAAGCGTAGAGACGATGCCCACCTCGCCGTTTCGCAACGCGTAAAGTATCAGCGTCATGCCGAGCCCCATGGCGAGCGCGCCGGACGCCAGCGTCCACCCGGCGATCGGCCAGGTGAGCGGCGCGCGCTGTTTCACAGCGGCCATCGGCAATTGCATGAACGCCGCAAGCGCCAGCGCCGCAACGCCGACCCGCACGGCAGAGGCGGCAACGGGGTCAACGCCCGCTGCCATCACCGGCCGCGCCAACAGCGACCCGACGGCCTGGCCAAGCGCCGCCGTCAGGCCCAACATGATGCCGACCCAGATGGGCCCCTTGATGCTTTCCCACTGGTGGAGTTGCGCGCGACGCTTTCCGAACACGATGGCCAGCACGACACCGGCCATGACGACCACGATGCCCGCGACCGCACGCCAGGACAGCGCCTCCTCCAGCACCAGCCAACCCAGCACGGCGGCCATCGGTGCGTTCATGGAAAAGAGGATGGACGTGCGCCGCGGCCCCATGCGGTTGAGTGTGAGGAACAGTGCCGTATCGCCCAGGAAGATGCCGACGAGGCCCGACAGCGCCAGGATGGCCAGATGATCTGTGCTGAGCGTTGCCTGGCTGCCCTCCCAAGCAACCAGAGCGGCCAACAGAACGAACGTCATTGCCATGCGCAGCCGACCGAAGGCGAGTGCGCCCAGGTGCTGCGACGGGCCGGACGAAATGAGCCCGCTCAGCGCCCAGCAGGTGGCGGCGCCGAGTGCGGCGAGTTCAAACAGCTCCACGGGGGCCATCCGTTTTGGCGGGAGGGAAGGCGGCCGGATGCGGTTCAGCCAACCTCACGGCGCCATAGCATGCCGGGCGGGCACCGCCGGACAAAAATTCGCTGCAACGCTTGTTCGTCACAGCCGCGCATGGTCCATGTGATCGCACAACAAGCGAGTTCGATAAAGGAAAGGCGCGGTTCGCAATGGTCAGCCACCTGTTGCTCGCCATGGCCGGTGGGGCATTCGGCGCTGGCGCGCGGTATCTGGTCGGTTTGCTCGCCTTGCGCGCATTCGGCAGCGCTTTTCCCGTTGCAACGTTGACGGTAAACGTCGTTGGCTCCTTCGCCATGGGCGCCGTTATTGCCTGGCTGGCGCTCCGGGCTGACCGCGATGTGGTTGTGATCGGTACTGTGTGGTCCGATGCTCAGGCACGCATCTTCCTTGCGACTGGCATTCTGGGCGGCTTCACGACGTTTTCCGCTTTCTCGTTGGATGCCGTTGCGCTGTGGGAGCGCGGCGCGTTGGTGCTCGCGGTGGGCTATGTGGCCGCAAGCGTGATCCTAAGTGTTCTCGCGTTGGTGGCCGGGCTGGCGCTCGTGCGCCACCTGAGCGCCGGGTGAGGAACGCGGCCAGTGGGGCGTGTGCCTGCGAAACCTTTGGCTTGTGGGGCATGCCGCCAATGACACTTCCGATGAGCCCTGACGAAACTGGCACCGACAAGGGCATTGGTACTGGCGGGAGGGCCGGCGGCGCGCTGGGCGATGAGACCGGCGCCACCCGAGCCTCAAAGCCGCGTCATGCGGCCGTTGTCGTTGCCGGCGCGGACGACGATTTGCGGCTCGACCGTTGGTTCAAGCTGCATTTTCCCGACGTCGGTTTTGGCCATCTGCAAAAGCTGCTGCGCTCGGGCCAGGTGCGCGTCAACGGCGCGCGTGTGAAGGCGGCCCATCGGCTTGCAGCTGGCGATGAGGTGCGCGTGCCACCGGCTTTGCGCGTCCCGCGCCAGGATGAAACGGATGCTGGCCTGGAAGCTGACGTCACCGTCCGCGCCCCCAACGCAGACGCGGCCCCGGCGTTGAGCGCAGCCGACACGGCATTCATGCAGGGTCTGGTGATCCATCGTGACGCGGACGTCATTGCGATCAACAAGCCGTGCGGCCTGCCGGTGCAGGGCGGCACCCGCACGCTGCGCCACGTGGACGGCCTCCTGGATGCGCTGCAGTTCGACGCGCCAGAGCGCCCGCGTCTCGTCCACCGACTGGACAAGGACACCAGTGGCGTTCTGCTGCTGGCGCGCTCGCGCAAGGTGGCGGCAAGCCTGGGTGAGGCGCTCAAATCGCGCAACGTGACCAAGACATACTGGGCGCTGGTCATCGGTGTGCCGCGCCAGGCGTTCGGACGGATTGACGTGGCGCTCACAAAGCGCGGTCCGGTCGGGCGCGAGCGCATGGCCACCGTCGGGCAGGCTGACGAGACAGACGCGGACGACGACGATGCACGCCGGGCGGTCACTGATTTCGTCGTCGTCCAAGCCATTGGCTCGGTCATGTGTTGGCTAGCGGTGCGACCCGTGACCGGGCGCACGCACCAGATCCGCGCGCATCTCGCAGCTTTCGGCCATGCGATTGTCGGGGATGGAAAATACGGCGGCGCATCGGCCCACCCCGGAGGAGAAGTTGCCCGCAAGCTCCATCTGCATTCGCGCGCCATCGCCCTGCCGCACCCGTCGGGTTCCGGCCGGCTGGACGTGAACGCTGCGCTGCCCGAGCATATGCGCAAGTCCTGGGATTTGATGAGCCTCAAGGACGGCGACGCCGATGCGGTGGAAGATGTCTTTGCACACCTGGAAGCGTTGGTCGCCAAGCGGCGGCGGCGGCGCAAGTGAGGAGCGTGCGACAAACCGG
>CAZGNQ010000091.1:0-11868 GCA_964527285.1 uncultured Hyphomicrobiales bacterium
CCACACCCGTTCCCCGAAAATCGGGTAGAAGGCCGAGCGGATCGTGAGCGGCAGGCCCTTGTTGTAGGAAAACAGGGCCAGTGCGAGCGCGACGGTGGCGTAGATCGCCCAGGGATGCAGGCCCCAGTGGAAAATGGTCGCCGCCATGCCCAGGCGCTGTGCCTCGGCCTCGTTGCCCGCGGCTGCCCCCAGCGGTGCCCAGTCGGTCCGCGCACCGCCGTCTCCGGCCGCCGTGCCGCCCAGTGAGGAGGCATAATGCGACATGGGCTCGGCCACGCCGTAGAACATCAGCCCGATGCCCATGCCGGCGGCGAACAGCATCGCGAACCAGCCGGTGTAGCTGTAGTCGGGTTCAGCGTCTTTGCCACCCAGCCGCACGCTGCCGTAGGGCGATACGATCAGCAGCAAGCACAACAGCAGAAAAACATTCCCCGCCAGCAGGAAGAACCAGTCGAATGTCGTTGTGAGCCAGGAGCGGACGGCGCCGAAGACACTCGCGGCATCCTCCTTGAACACGAGCGTCAGTGCCACGAACACGATGATCGTGACGGCTGAGATCAGGAACACGGGATTGTGGATGTCCAGCCCGAATGGCCTAATGTTATCCTGGCCGATTTCGTATTGCGTATCAATGATTTCCGCTGGACCTTCCGGAGCCGGGATCGCCTCACCGGCCGTTTGGTCTACCATATTGTTCTCCCTTTCTGGCTTTTGCGCTTCGCCGGATGGCGGCCCGGCGTCACATTATTCTTGATTGTTCCGCGCTCCACCTCGCGCCAATCGTCAGCGGATCAGGAACACCGACACATCGCTGCGCGACGCGAGGCGGCCTCCGTGCGACGGCCAGATCGTGTTCACAAGGCCCGGCACGTGCGTCGCCATCACGATGAGATCGGCACGAAGGTCCTGGGTGGCCTTCATGAGTGTTTCGTCCAGGTCGCTGCTGGGATCGTGACTGAGGGCTGCATGGGCGGCGGCTGTCACCCCGAATTTTTCACCCTGCGCCAGAGCGAAGGCGGAGAGCTTGTCGGCAAACTCTTCAGGGGTGTGCGCGACGTCTCCCGGTAACGGTGAGGACACGCCGACGAACGTCAGGTTGGCGCCGTAAACTTTGGCGAGGCCGGCTGCGACCTCGACAGCGCGCGCCATGTCGTCGGCATGGCCCAGATCGATCGGAACCATGATTTGTTTGAACATTCGCTTCTCCCCTCGGTTCCGTTGGCTTGGTATCGCAACCCCTGAGATGCAGCGTTCGGGCGCGATGCACGCAGGCTAGGCGCGCGGCAACGGCGAAGGGAAGGGGGGGAGCCCCGGGAATTAAATCGAAGGGAGGGTGCGGCAGGACCGCGCAGTAGTTCTTGATGAGCGCTGGGCCGATCGCCGCACCTTGCGTCCGGTGGGGTGCCTGTTGCGGTCCAGGCAGCGCGTTCCAGGCGGCGATATTCCGGGTGCCGACCCCGGCACGCTGCGGTGGGTTTGCGGCCACCACCACGGGTTCTGCTTGCAACTTTCGTCGCTCCAGGGTCTTCCTCCACCAGCATCGCTCAGGATCGCAGGGCTGACAGACGCCCGGTGCTCGGCTGGCGTCGCCCGCACGCTGACACGGTGTGCGCAGGTCGATGTTGGCCCGCCACCTCCCCCCACAACCGCGGAGACGAACCACCCATGGCTTATGAAACGCTTGAAATGCTCATTGATGGCCAATGGATGCAGGCCTCGGGCGGGCGCACGCAGGACGTGATCAACCCCGCCACCGAGGAAGTGATCGGCGCTGTGCCACTGGCGGAGACGAAGGACTTGGACGCGGCCCTCGCCGCTGCAGAGCGGGCGTTCCCGGCCTGGTCCAGCACACCGCCCATCCAGCGCCAGGCGATCATGGAAAAGGCGGCGCGTCTGATGGAAGACCGGATGGATGCCATCGCCGAGACGCTGACGCGCGAGAATGGCAAGCCGCTCAAAGAGGCGCGTGTTGAGCTTCAGGTCGTCATCGACATCACCCGCTGGATGGGGGAGGAGGGCAAGCGTGCCTACGGGCGCCTCATCCCTCCTCGCCTGCCTGGCGCCCGTCAGATGGCAATCCGCGAGCCGGTTGGCCCGGCAGCAGCGTTCGTTGCGTGGAATTTTCCGGGCTCCAACGTGATCAAGAAACTGGCCGCTGGCCTTGCCGCCGGCTGCACGTTGATCATCAAGCCGAGTGAAGAAACGCCAGGGACGGCGGTTGCGATGGCGCGCGCGTTCCAGGATGCCGGGCTGCCGCCTGGGGTGCTCAATATCGTGTTCGGCGTGCCGTCCGACGTGTCCGAGCACGTGCTGGCATCGCCAATCATCAAGAAGATGTCGTTCACCGGCTCCGTTCCAGTTGGCAAACACCTGGCCAAACTGGCTGCGGACAACCTCATCCGCACCACGATGGAACTGGGTGGCCATGCGCCGGTGGTCGTCTTTGACGACGCCGATGTGGACAACGCCCTGGACGCCATGCACGCCTTTAAATTCCGCAACGCTGGACAGGTCTGCATCTCACCGACCCGATTCTACATCCAGGAGCGGGTTTACGACGCGTTCGTTGATGGCTTCACACAGCGTGTTGAAAAAATGAGCGTTGGCAATGGTCTGGAGGACGGCGTCGACATGGGCCCCCTCGTGGCCGCGCGGCAGGTGGAGAAGATGGACGAGTTCGTCTCCGACGCCGTTGGACGCGGCGCCAGCGTGAAGGCGGGCGGTGAGCGCATCGGCAATCAGGGCTATTTCTACGCACCCACCGTGATGCGTGACGTGCCCGACGATGCGCGGATCATGACCGAGGAGCCGTTCGGTCCGGTGGCCCCAATGACATCGTTCTCGACCATGGACGATGTGCTGGAGCGCGCAAACAGCCTGCCTTTCGGGCTGGCGGCGTACGCCTTCACGCGTGACGGCGACAAGGCGGCCCGGCTCGGTGATGGCCTCAACGCCGGCATGGTCGGCATCAACCACTCCGGCGTTGCCATGCCGGAGACGCCGTTCGGCGGCGTCAACGACAGCGGCTATGGCCACGAGGGCGGCATAGAGGGTCTGGAGGCGTTTTTGCGCACCCGGTTCATCACTGAAATGGGCGTTTGATCCGACCCGATCTGTCGGGTCGACAGGGAGCCGCACGGGGGAGAGCTGCGCCGGTGGGTGAGCGGGACGGTCTGAGCGGCTCCAATCGCGGCTTCGAGCACAGCTCGATAAGTAGTTCAGAGCCAACATCGGCGCACGCTGCGCAAATCGCGCGCGGTGGCGCCGCGCCGTCATTGGGCGGCATTGTCATCATCACCGGTGCCACCGGAGGGATCGGGACGGCGCTGACACATCTCCACGTCGCTGCTGGCCATGATGTGTTGCTGGTCGCGCGCAATGCGGATCGGCTGGCGGCCTTGAAGAGCGCGGCACATGCCCGCGCTCAAACACGCGGTGCGGACGCTTCTGGCGCCCAACACGCTGCGATCGATACCCTGGTGATCGATCTGGCGCAGGCGGACTGTGGTGCGCGGTTGGCTGACTGGCTGACCGCGGACGGTCGACCCGTGGCGATGCTCATAAATAATGCGGCCTGGGGACATGGTGGCGCACTGGCGCAGGCGAGCCTCGATGAAGCGGGCCTTGCGGTGGACCTCAATTGCCGCGCAATGGCGCTGCTCACGCGCGCTGTGCTGCCTCGGATGCTCGCACGCGGCGACGGGGCGGTCGTGAATGTCGCCTCCATGGCAGGGCTATTGTCGTTGCCTGACGCGGCGCTTTATTCGGCAACCAAGGCGTTTGTGATCAATTTCTCAAAGGCGTTGCGGGCCGAACTGATCGATAGCGGTGTTCGCGTCAGTGTTGTGGTGTCCGGTCCGGTTCGTACCCCGATGATGGCCGATCTGGGACTGGCGCAGTGGGCCGGCGCGCGCGCCCTGGCGATGACGCCCGATCTGCAGGCACGCGCCATCCATGATGGTGTTGCCGCGGGGCGCTTCATGATCTCGCCGGGCTTTGCCAACATGGCGTCGACATACATACTGCGCGCGTTGCCTGAGGCGCTCGTGTCCAGCGTGTGGGGTGCAATTTGGCGGGTCAGCCGGGTGCTGACGACGCGCCGGCCCCGTGCAGCGCTCGCCAGCGAACAAAGCGCCACTCCTCCGTCCACCTCTGTACCGTCCGCCACTCCACCGTCGACCGGTGCACCGTCGCCCAAACCGGAGTGACAGCCGTGATGCCACCCCCGTCCGCAAGCACGGCCCGCGGGCCCGGCATATTGAGCGGCTGGACAACGGGCGGAAAAGAGCGGCGCGTTTATGCTTCTGTGCTGTTCCTGGCGGCTGCAGGCATCTTTGCCGCGCGGGCAGTGGATGCGTCTGGCGATCCGGTTGCCATTGCTCTGGCGCGCACCGCCTGGGGGCTGATCGGGGCGACAGCCGTTGCCATTTTCGGTCGCGGTGAGACGGCGCTGCTGGCCATCCTCCTCGCCGGCATTTTCTCTCCCCTGCCGATCACCCCACTGCCGATCGGATCTCATGCTCTGGGGCCGGTGCTGACACTCACCTACCACACCGTCGTTCTGTCTGCCGGCCTGTTGCTGGTCACCGCGTACCAGCGGCGCGCAGGCCGATCTTGGAAGCTGCTCCTGGCGGGTCTGTTGCTCGGGGCTGTCGGTGCGGGACATTGGCCGATCATGCCGCCGGCGCTGATGGCTCTGATCGTGGTTGGATACGGCTGGATGGCGCTGCGTTGGTCGGCCCCTCGCGCCCGATGGCACGAGGCCGCTCTGTTGCTGCTCGGTTTGGCCGTTGGCAGTGTTTTTGCCGGCTACTTTCTGATCTTTCTGCCGATGATGCGCGATCCACTGGCCTTACCGGCAGCCATTGCCCAGACCCGCGAACTCGGTTCGGCAGTCCATACGGCCATGCGCATGCAACCTTTGGGCGATCTGCTGCTTGGGATCGTGGCTGAGATCCCGGTTCTTCGCCTGGGCGTCAACACTCATGGGTCTGGCACTGCTGCCGGCGCGGTTTTGCCCCCCTTTGCTGCGTCCCTGCTCCTTGCGCTTAAGGGGCTTCTGGCCGGTGGCGGCATCCTTACGGTCTTTGCGCTGTTTGCGGTGCCTGGCGTGTTGCGGCGCGCCGCGTGGTCGCGCGAGGATGGTGCACTGGCGATCATCGTAGCGCTGGTGCTTCTGTTTGCGCTGGCCAACGGCTTCACCAGCGCCCCCCTCGCCGGCGCTTTCGCATTCGCAAGCATCCTCCCGCCGCTGCTGCTCGCGCGCATTGCCCGGGCGTTGTGACCGCTCGGGAGCACCACTCGGCGGTTCGTTGCGGCTGCGGCCGACACCGCGCGGCGAGCCGTCCGGCGCCAAAGCCCGCACCGCACTGAACCAACGGCGGCGGCATCCTCACCCGCAGTTCCCTCGGGAGAGCGATCAGCCCCACAGCGCCGGCGTTGGCATGGTCACAAGGGGCCCGTCGTAGTGCAGCGCTGACGAGCGGTCGCGCGCCAACATGAGCGGCCCGTCAAGGTCGACCCAGTCGGCAAACGGCGCCAGCACCATCGCCGGCGCCATGGCCAGCGATGTGCCGACCATGCAGCCGAGCATGACGCGCATGTTCTGCTTACGTGCGGCCAGCACCGCATCGATTGCCGCCGTCAGGCCGCCCGTCTTGTCCAGCTTGACGTTCACCGCATCATACCGGTCCTTCAGGGCGCCCACGTCGTCAGCCGAGTGCATGCTTTCATCAGCGCAAACGGGCGGCGTGCGGGTCAGGCCGGCCAATGCCGTATCAGCTCCGGCCGGCAGCGGTTGCTCGACGAGTTCAACGCCCGCCACGTTCGCAGCCGCCATCAGGTCCGCAAGACGCTCCGGCGACCACGCCTCGTTCGCATCGACGCTGATGCGGGCGTCAGGACGGGCAGCGCGCACAGCAGCCATGCGCTCTGCATCGCCCTCTCCGGTCAGTTTCAGCTTCAAAAGCGGAAACGCCTCGGCCCAGCGGGCACGACCGGCCATCTCGTCTGGAGGGCCAAGGCTGATGGTGTAAGCCGTCGTAACGGGCGCTGCCCAAACGGTCGGATCGATCCCCAGCATGGCCGCCACAGAGGTGTCGTTGACCTTGGCGGCCAGATCCCACATCGCACAGTCGATGGCGTTGCGCGCCGCGCCGGCCGGCAGCAGTGTGCGCAAGTCCGCGCGCGTCAGCCCTTGGCCCAGCCGCTGCGACAGGCTTTCGATCTGCGCCGTCACACTTTCAATCGTCTCGCCATAGCGCTGATAGGGCACGCATTCGCCGCGCCCGCGGACCTTGAGCCCCGCTGGCGTGCGCCCGAGGCTCTTGTCGCGCGGCTTGAGCCGCACCTTGACGATGTGTGCTGAGCGGCGGGCGCCCCGCGCAATGACGAACTCGCCCTCAATGGGCCATTCCTGTGCTTCAATGGAAAGCCGGGCTGGAATGGCAGGGTCAGCGGCATGGGCCACCGCCCGGGCAAGCATGTCCGGTGAGGCGAACGCCTGCGGGCCGGGCGGTGTGGCTGGGGCCATGTTCGGGCCTGGCGTGGGCGCGGAGTTTGACGCGGACATCTTATGCTGATCCCTGTTGGTGCGGCCTTCTTGCGGCCGCGCTCGGTCGCGACCATGAAATCAGGCGCGAGCCTTGGCAATCACAGTTGCGCCCTGCGGCCCGGTCCATTGGGCACTCATCGGCGTGGAGACGTCTTCCATGGGGCATCATGACGCCCACATTGCCCGGGGCACGCAGACGTCATCGACCGGCGAGGACGCCGTCGGCGCGCCGGCTGGCTCTGCGGGCGGTGGCATGCGCTGGCGCGATGGGCGGACACCGGAAGGTGCCCGTGTGCTCGAAGTGGGCGGCACCTGGACGCTTCCCAACGTCGAGGCCATCAGCCGGCGGCTCAAACGCGATGCCGGCCGCAAAGCCGGCGGACACGGCGGTGGCACGCTGGTGTTGGACCTCAGCGCGCTGGCCCAACTGGATACCGCTGGCGCACTGTTGCTGACGCAAACGGCTGGCGAACTGGCCGACGGCGAGCCCGTCGGCGTTGTCGGTGCCGCGTCCGCCCACGAACAATTGCTGCGCGCCATCGCACGCAATGCGCCGCCAGGGCCGGCAGACGGCCTGCGCTGGGTGTTTCCCGGTGATGCCGGCGCAATGGTGCCGCACCGGGGGGCCGACGGTGACGCCATGTCGGACGCGATATCGGGCCCGGGCTGGCAGAGACGCGGGCAGGGACGCGCAGTGCGCAGTGGCGGGGCGCGAGTTGGCGCGCGAGGCGGCACCAAAAACTTGGCTCAGGACCGGGCTCAAGACCGGGCTCAAGACGATGCGGGCGATCTGCCGGGCCTTGCAGCGGCCGTCTCGATCGTCGGTCTGCTGGGCGCACTCGCCCAGGCCACCCTGCGCACGATGGTGTCGCCGGCGCGCTTCCGCTGGACGGCCTTCATATCCCATCTGGAGCGCGTTGGCCTGCATGCCGTGCCCATCGTCGCCCTCACCTGCGCCGTCGTCGGCGGTGTTCTCATGCATCAGGGCGCCGTGCAGCTTTCTCGCTTCGGCGCTGAGGTGTTTTCCATCAACATGCTCGCCATCCTGGCCCTGCGCGAGCTTGGAATCCTGCTGACGGCCATCATGGTGGCGGGGCGCTCTGGCTCGGCATTTACCGCCGAAATCGGTGCCATGAAAATGCGCGAGGAGATCGACGCCATGCGCACGCTCGGGCTCGACCCGGTCGAGATGCTGGTGCTGCCGCGTGCTGCGGCCCTCATCGTTGCGCTGCCGCTGCTCACCTTTATCGGCAACGTCGCCGCGCTCGCCGGTGGGGCAATCGTCGCCGTCACGCTGTTGGAGTATGATCTGGCGTTTTATGTCGACCGCCTGCATGCGACGCTGACGATCAACAATCTCCTGGTCGGCCTCATCAAGGCGCCGTTTGTGGCATTGGCGATTGCGCTTGTGGGGTGCGCCGATGGGCTGCGCGTTGCGGGAAGTGCGGCATCGCTCGGTCATCAGGTGACCGCGGCCGTGGTCAAATCCATTTTCATCGTCATTCTGATCGACGCGTTTTTTGCGATCTTCCTGTCCAACATCGGCCTTTGACGCCGTCCCGCCCGGAGCGCGCTCTGCGCAGATCCATGACCACGATAGACGCTCTCAAATCACGGTTGCGCCGGCCAACGGCAGACCCGGTTGGTCCGTCCGATCTGGCGGCGCGGTTGGCACGGGCGCGCGGCTAATCGGCTGCGAGCACCAGCAACGGCGACGGCACCGACAAAAACAACGCAAACGCCAATGGTGAGAGGGCCAGCACGCAGCCCCCGCACCCGGCGGGCCCAGCCCTGAACGTGCGCGGTCTGAGCAAGGCGTTCGGTCGGCGCACGATCTTTGAGGACCTGGATCTCACCGTGGAGCGCGGTGAGATCATCGGCGTTGTCGGGGGCTCGGGCCAGGGCAAGTCCGTCCTGTTGCGCACGATCATTGGGCTTGAGCCGTTCACGGCCGGGACGATTGAGGTGCTTGGCCTCAAGACGGCGCGCATGTCCAAGGCCGAGCGTGAGGCGCTGGAGCGGCGCTGGGGTGTGTTGTTCCAGGACGGTGCCCTGTTTGGCGGTCTTGATGTGCTGGAGAACATCCAGGTGCCGCTGCGGGAGAGCTATCGCCTGCCGCGGCCCTTCCTCGATGATCTGGCTCGCCTGAAGCTCTCGCTCGTCGGCCTCGCGCCCGATGCGGCCCATACGCTGCCCGCCGCCCTGTCAGGCGGCATGCGCAAGCGGGCGGGGTTGGCCCGAGCGCTCGCACT
Source organism: uncultured Hyphomicrobiales bacterium (assembly GCA_964527285.1). Lineage (GTDB taxonomy): Bacteria > Pseudomonadota > Alphaproteobacteria > Rhizobiales > CAZGNQ01 > CAZGNQ01. The sequence continues at coordinate 8,806 of CAZGNQ010000091.1, forward strand.
CGATCCCGACATCGTCTTTCTGGATGAGCCGACCGCGGGCCTTGATCCCATCGGCGCGGCGGCGTTCGACCAACTGATCGCCAACCTGCGCGCCACGCTGGGGCTCACGGTTGTCATGGTCACGCACGACCTGGACAGCCTGTTCGCCATCTGCGACCGCGTGGCCGTGCTGGCGGACCGCAGGATCGTGGCGGTGGACACGCCGCATGCGCTGGCGCAGGCGCCCGGCCATCCCTGGATTGCGGAGTATTTCCGCGGTCCGCGCGCCCGCGGTCGCCACGGCCACGCTGCGCCCGGCTGAAGCCCTTGCTTTGACACCACGCTGCGCGGGTGACTTAAGTGCCGCCCGCCTCGGGGGCGGCGGCTGGTGCGTGTGCTGCGTGGTGCCCCAGGCTCGCCTTGCCGATGTGCAAAGCGCTGCCATGCAAGGCGGCATTCCAGGGAGCATCGCGCTGTGGAGACACGGGCCAACACACTGATCGTCGGGCTTTTCGTGCTGGGTCTGATCGCGGCCGGGTTGGGGTTCACCTATTGGCTGCGGGCGGACACCCTGTCGGATGCGGTGCGCTATCGGGTCCTGTTTGATGGCCCCGTCGTCGGACTGTCGCGTGCTTCCTCCGTGCTCTTCAACGGTCTGCCCGTGGGCCGCGTCGCAGGGCTGTCGATCTATGCGCAGGACACGCGCAAGATCGAGGTGACGGTGCTTGTCGATGCGGGAACGCCGGTGCGGGAGAACTCAACCGCGCGGATCATCCAGCGTGGGCTGACCGCACAGCCAGCGCTGCAGATCTCGCCGGGCACGCCCAACGCGGCGCTGCTGCAGCCCTTTTCCGACGCAGCGCCGGGTTTGCTGAAGGCCGATCAGGCGGCCACACGTCCGCTGCTGGAGGCGGCGCCTGAAGCGCTTGCGTCTGCCGATGCGGCATTTTCCAGGATCAACGCTCTGGTGGCGGCCAATGAGGACGATCTGCGCGTCGCCATCACCAATCTTGCGCAGTTCTCGCAGGTGCTGAGCGACAACCGCCAGGGGGTTGCCGATGTTCTTGCTCAGGTGGGCACGGTGGCGGAGCAATTCCGGCGCGTTGGTCCGGTGGTTGAGCGGCTTGAGACATTCGTTGTCCGTCTCGATGAGGTGGTGGCCCGCAATGAGGGTCGTGTGGATGCGACCCTTACGAATGTGGAGGCGCTTTCAGCGCGCCTGAAGGCGCAAGGCGAAGGTGTGGAGGCTATCGTCAACGACGCACGCGAGGCCGCGCGCGGTCTGACGGCGGTCGGGCCGATGCTTGAGCGGTTGAACCAGGCGGTCACGCGGCTGGATCAGGTGATCGAAACGAACGCCCAGGGTGTGAACGATACGGTCGCCAGCCTGTCCACTGTCGCTGCAACGCTGGAAAAAAAGGCGCCTGTGTTTGCCGAATTGGTGGATGATGCGGGCGCGGCGGCGCGTGGGGCGAAGCGTTTCGGTCCGGCGCTGGCGGAAGCCGAAGAGGCGTTTGCCGCTTTGAAAGGCGTTGTGGAAGACAATGCGCCGGCCATTGCGACGTCAGTGGCGGGCATTTCGCAGTTTGCGCAAGTGCTGGAGAAGAATGCCGGGAATGTGAACACGATCGCCATCGAAGCTCGGACGGCGGCAGAAGGCTTGCGGCGCAGCGCCGATAAGATCGAGACGACGGTCGATGAGGTCCAGGGCATGCTGTCGGGTGACAGTGAGGGCGCTGCTATTCTGGCCGATCTGCGCGGCGCCATTGCCTCGTTCAGGGAGCTGAGCGACAAACTTAACGTGGCTGTCGGCGACAACGCACAGGGGCTGACGCGAACAGCAAAAAGATCGCTTCAGGAGATCGAGCTTTTTGCGCGCGATGCACGCCGCGCGGCCAAGAGCTTTGACCGGCTCATGCAAAAAGTAGAACGAAACCCTCAGAGCCTGATCTTTGGTGGGTCGAGCGAGACGGAATATCGACCGCGATAGAATATCGACCGCGATAATCGGCGCGGGATGGGCCGATGGCAGGGTCCGTGCAACGGGATGAAACGAGGCAGGTGGCGCCGCTGAGAGCGCTGCCGCACGCAATGGCGGACGGAGAGGAATGGCTTTGGTGCGCACAACGGCGGTCTTGACCGTTGTGAGCCTGCTCACGGCGGGCTGCGCCGTGCTGGGCGGTGCCCAGACCGAGCCTGCCGTCACCTATGATCTCTCCGCCATCCGCTTTGAAGGCCGAAGCCAGAGCAGCGGGGGCAGCGGGCGCAGCGGACGCTGGCAAGTCGTCCTCCAGGAGCCGACGGCTTTGCGTGCTTTGGCCGGCGACAAGATCGTGGTCAAGCCCAACGCTGCAGAGATCAACTACTTCGGGGACGCGATCTGGAATGACCGTCTGCCGCGGTTGCTCCAGGCGCGCATGCTGGAAACGCTCCAGCAGTCGGACGTCTTCGCTGCGGTCAGCGACGGCCGCGACCGGGTGGATGCCGATCTTGAATTGTCCACACACCTCAGCAAGTTCCAGGTGGAACTGACCGGCGCAGCACGCAAGCCAGCGGACTCTGCCAGCGCCGGCGGGGAGGGTGGCAAAACGGGTCGGTCCGGGCAGGCGGTCGTGGAGATGATGGTCAAAGTCATCGATCCCGCCGAAGGTCGCGTGATCGCTCGCCGGCAATTCGATGCGTCTGTGTATGTTGCCAGGGACACACCTGCGAATGGTGTCGCCGGGCTTGATGCCGGACTGCAGGATGTCCTCGGTGCATTGTTCGCATGGCTCGAGGACGTTGCGGTCGCCCGCACTGTGCGCGTGAGCGAGCGCACCATCACACGCCCCAACCGTGCGGCCGGGCGCGGGGGCGCGGGGCAAACGCGCAGTGTCCTGGGCGAAGCGCGTGTGGCGCAAAGCCAAAACCGGGCAACGCGCCGGACGCTGCTGAGCGGTGAGCGCTCCCGCGGTGATGACTGACAGGTCGTCTGGCCACTGACAGGTCGTCTGGCCACTGGCAGGCCGTCTGATCGGGACCCTGCTCTGGCCAATTCAGAGCGCTTTGTGGTGAGCACCCCCGGCATCAACTGACGTCAGCAAC
>CAZGNQ010000092.1:0-11699 GCA_964527285.1 uncultured Hyphomicrobiales bacterium
CAACCTGACGGCAATGGCGCCCAACGCCCAGTTTTACGCCATGGGGCGGTGACGGGTGCCGTTTCAATAGAGGGCAGAGTGGCATTTTAGGGCGGCAGAACTTGGCGGTTCCAGCCTCGACGGGCCTGCGAACGCGATCGGCCTTTCGGCCCCGGCCTCTACACCCTTCCAATACCAGTCTCGACCCGGCATACCGCGTGCGGCAGGCGTCTCAACAACGCGCCCCGGCAAGCGACGTTTGCGGCCGGAACAACAACCAGGACTGGGAGAACCGCTCCATGATCGGCAGCATCACGACATTTGGCTGGGTGCGCACCGTGCTCGCCGCGTGCGCACTCATCGCCGGCGCGCAACTGGCCCACGCTGAGACGCGCGTCACCTTCAAGTCGGCAAAGTCAACGTCGTCCTACTATCAGATGTCCGTGCAACTGGCTGAGGCGATGAAGGCCGGGACGGACGGCAGCGTAATTGTGACGGTGGAGGAAAGCCAGGGCTCGGTGCAGAACGTGATGGAAGCCGCGCGGCGCACGGGCAACTACGTCTTCACGACGCCGCCGGTGCTTGTGCGCCTGGCGCAGTCCGGCAAGGCGATGTTCGAGGGGAAAGAAAACCCGAAGTTTGCCGAGATCCGCGCGCTCTTCCCGATCCCCTCGCTCACCATGCACTTCGTCGTGCGCGCCGACAGCGGTGCCAAGACGTTTGCTGATCTCGCCGGCAAAACGATCCTGCTTGGTAAGGGCTCGTTCGGTGCACGCGAGGGTGCGAAGTACCTCGACCTCTTCGGCCTGAAGGACAAAGTCACGCTCGCCAATGTGGAGCTGAATGCCGCCGTCAACGCGCTCAAGAACCGTCAGATCGACGGGTTCGTCACGGCAGGCTCGTACCCTGCCCCGAACGTGATCGAGGCTGCCGCCGGCACCGGCGTTGCGCTTCTCTCGCTCAGCGATGATCAGGTGGCGCAGACCAAGCGCACGCGCATTGTCATCCCCTCCGGCACCTATGCGGGCGTCGATCAGGATACGGTCACGACATCGCTGCCGGTGATGGCGCATACGACGACCGCCATGGACGAGGCCACGGCCTACGCGCTGACCAAGACCTACTGGGAGCAGAAGGGCGCGCTCGGCAATACGGCGGCTTGGTGGAATGGTGTGACGCCCGCGCTGTTGGAAACGGCGACCGCAAAGCTCCACCCCGGGGCATTGAAGTACTACGCCGAGGCTGGTGTCAGCGTGCCGGACGCGCTCAAGTAGCGCGACGCTGGCCGCGCGAAGGGAAGGGTGCCCGCGTCTGCCCGCGCGCGTTGCCGGGTGCGTGACCAGGGGCGCCCTCTGTGTGGGTCGCCCTCCTTGTGCGACCAGGCCGGCTGCTGTGCGGCCGTGCCGGATGGTGCTTGCCGGTGCCGATTGTGTGAGAGGTCATTAAACACTGGGCGTCGCGGCTTGTGTGGTGATTTCGAAGTTCGCTGACACAAGCCGCCCACTCTCAGACGACCTTTTTTGAATGTAAACACCACACGACAATCATAAGCGTTGACTGTCCGGAAAGAACCAGAAGTTCGTTCAACGTCTGCAAAGGGCCGTGACGAACTTCTGGTTCAGGACCAGCGTTCCCCCTTTGCGTCCCGGAAAGCCCATCACATGGCACTCACATTCGGCATCGACCGTGGCGTGGCCTTCATGCTCGCCGCGATGGTCGTCTTCGCCGTTCAGGACGGGATTTCGCGCCATCTCGCCGAGGATGCGCCGCCGATCTTCATTGTCATGATCCGCTACTGGGCGTTTGCAGCGTTCGTGCTCGCCGTCTCGCAGTCACGTCCGGGGGGCATTTCGGCAAGCGCGCGCACCGCCCACCCCGTTGCACAGTGCGCGCGTGGCGTGATGCTGGTGGCGCAGATCGTCATGATCACGGCGAGTTTCGTGCTGCTGGGCTTGGCCGAAACCCACGCGGTGATGGCCGTTCATCCGCTCATTGCCACGTCGCTGGGCGCGCTCGTTCTGGGAGAGCGGGTCGCGGGGCCGCAATGGGCGGCGGTGCTGATCGGCTTCGCCGGCGTGCTCGTCATTCTGCAGCCAGGCACGGGTGTTTTCGATCCGAATGCACTCCTCGCCCTTGTCAGTGCGGCACTCTTCGGCAGCTACGCCGTCCTGACGCGCTGGGTGGGGGGCAATGACCATGCCGGCGTCAGTTTCTTTTACACCGGCGTTGCCGGCGCCGTTGCGATCACGCTCATCGGGCCCTTTTTCTGGTCGACATTGACGAGCGACGGCTGGATCTGGATGGGCGTTCTTTGCATCACGGGCGCTGGCGGCCATTATCTTTTGATCAAGGCCTATGAGGCGGCAGAGGCCGCGGCACTCCAGCCTTACGCCTACCTCCAGGTGGTCCTGGCTTCCACAATCGGGGTATTCGTCTTTGGCGAGTTGTTGCGCACTGCAACGCTCGTCGGCGCGGCCATGGTGATCGGGGCGGGTCTGTTTGCCTTGTGGTATGCGCGGCGTGTTCGTCTGGCCGGTCGCGCGCCCGCGTGACGTGGATATGCCCGTCCGAGCAACCTTGCTGATCCGCGCGGTCGAGGCGGTGCCCTTCATTCGGGCAAGGCCGCAACAATGCTTGTTCACGCAGCAGATGAGAGGGGTGGCGCACGCATCGCGCGTATGCCCCAGATTTGCCCTCGGATGGTCCCGCAACACTCCCCAAGAAACTGCATCACCCACTCAAACTTTGTTTGACTGAACAGGGTGCTCGCGGCACGCCCAAGCGCGTGCGTCCGCCCGGAGGAGCCTGCCCGCGAACGGGGCTGGGGTGCCGGCGACGACGGTTATTGGTTTCTTGACTTGAAGGGCTTTGCCGTGGCGGATCTGTTGAACGGACTTGGTGGTGTGGCTGGCTTCGGCGCGTTTGAATTGGCGCCGGGCGATGAGGACTCCCAATTTGTTGACATCAGCGGGGTTTATCCGGGCGGGCTGAATTTTTTCGGCACAACCTACACAGGCTTTTTCATCAATACGAACGGCAACATCACGTTCGACGAGGGGAACTTCGGAACGTCGATGGGCGCAATTGACGCGAACACACCCGCTGGTCTTTATCCGTTCTGGGCTGATGTGGACAACTTCGGCGGTCCGAGCACGCCCACACCTGGCGGCACATCGACGGGCTCAAATCAGATTTATTATGATCTTGATGCCAACACCGGGCGCATCGTCATAACCTGGGATGATGTTGGCTTTTACGATGGCAATACGTCGAAACTCAATGCTTTTCAGATCATTATTGAAGATGCGTCTGGTGCACCGGGAGGGGCCCCTGGCGACTTCTCGTTTGAGTTCCGATACGAAAACATTGATTGGACATCAGGCGATTTCGACGGCGGCACGGATGGGCTCGGTGGAATCCCAGCGCGTGCCGGATATAGCGCTGGAGATGGTTCTGTAAACTTTTTTGAATTGCCGCAGTCGGGCAATGAAAGTGCCCTGCTCAATCTCGAGACAGCACAGGCGCCGTTTGTCTTTTTATCAACGGCCGGCGGTGTCTCTGAGTTGACCGCTGTCGACGATAGTTTCTTCGTGCCACAGGGCTTCGGGCCCGGGTCGAGCACGTTCGGCGAGTCTTTCAACGTCCTGAACAACGATGTTGATCCCGATGGCGGGGTGCTGACGGCGACAGCACAAACGGGTGTTGCCGGTGATAATGGTGGCGTGTTCACGATTGCAGCGGACGGGACGCTGACGTTCGATACGAATGGTGATTTCGATGCGCTTGCGAGCGGTGATGTGATTGAAACCTCGATCACTTACACGGTGTCCGACGAGGGCGGTGATACCGACACGGCCACGGCAACACTGGCGGTGATCGGCACCGATGGCGCGGCAACGGCGGGAGACGACCTCCTTGAGACCGTACCAACAGGGGCAACACTCAATGCCCTGCAGGGCGACGACATCATCTTCGGTGGCAGCGAAAGCAGCTTTATCAATGCTGGTGGTGGCGAAGATGGGATCGACGCTGGTGCCGGCGATGATATCATCGAAGGGCGCAACGGCAACGATCTGATTTTCGGCGGTGCCGGGCGCGACGTGTTCCGCTACATCGATGCCAATGAAGGCAGCGACAGGATCGGCGATTTCACGCAAGGCGAGGACGTTATTGATGTCAAACTCGCGAACATCGCCGCTCTGACTGACCTCGCCATTGACACAACCACCGTGCCAGGCAGCACGGTTGTGGAGTTTGGCAATACCCAGATCCTGTTGGAGAACTTCACCGGGACACTGACTGAGAATGATTTCCGTTTTGTCGGGTCCGGCACTGAAGGTGCAGACATCCTCAGCGGTAACAGCGCGGACAACGTTTTTTCCGGGCTTGGTGGCGATGACCGTATCCTGGGCCGTAGCGGCAGCGATGATTTGGCGGGCGACGCGGGCGCGGATTTTCTCGCGGGCGGGCGCGGCAATGACCGATTGGATGGCGGGGCGGAGAACGACACGCTTATCGGCGGTCAGGATACCGACATTCTCATCGGCTCAACCGGAAATGACGTGCTGATCTCAATTGCTGGCGAGGACACGCTGACGGGTGGCGTCGATGGCAGCACAGCCGCGAACAGCGATGGCGAGCGCGATCTGTTCAGCATCAAGGCGTCTGGTGCCCGCACTGTGACGATCACCGATTTCGAGGGTGGCATCGATAAATTGAACCTGCGCGCACTCAGTGTCACGACGCTGGCTGAAATCAGCCAGAGTGACGATGGGGCGGACCTGATCATGACGTTTGACAACGACGCCACTCAGATCCGGCTTAACGGGCTTGCCGGTAGCCTGATCAGTGATGATGACATCATGATCTGAGTTCTTGCACGCTGAACGGATCGGGCATGGCAATGCCTTTCGGTCGTCGTGGCGGCGTCATGAAACGTGGCGAATTGCCGATCCGGCCCCGCGCGATCTGAGCAGTGTAAGTCTGCGAGCTATCCAAGCCCGCTGACGGTGCTGCTGATATGGCTTGGTGGCCTCGGTGTTGGTTTCCCGACACCGGAAAGAACGGGCGTATTGCTGCCGCAATCGGGTTGTCTGTCGGTCGGATCTGACAGTCCTGCCCGATTAGCGGAGGCCGAAATGACAAAACGCAGGCATGGGCCCGCTGCGGCCTCGGTCACCGAAGACGCTGCGGAGCTGGCACGCGACATGGGGCGACAGTCCCGGGCCGGGGCAAGCACTGATCATCCGTCACGCGGTCCTGGAAACGCGCTCACGCTGCTCATTTCAGCGGCAGCGTTGATATTCTCCGCTGTCAGCCTGTATGAAACCGTGCTTCGCCAGCCGGATCTGAGTGTCCACATTCCACCGGTCATTCACTACACGCGCGAAAGCGGTGGGGAAATTCTGGCGCTGCCGGTTACGATTGCCAACAGAGGCGCGCGACCGGGCACGGTGGTTTCAATTGAATTGACCGGCACGTCCAATCAGAGGCCCGACGTCAAAACCTTCTATAGCGCGCATTTTGTTGGGCCGGAATATTTCCTACGCTCGCAATTGCGGCGCTCCGCAACCGGTGGGCTTCAGATCACCAAGCAGCGTCCGAAACTGCCGTTCGCGCCGCTATCGATCGAAGGACGCAGTGATTATTCCGGCACCATCCTGTTTGCCGCCAAGAGCGCTGAATTCCCATTGCTGGTGGGCGACGATGGCGAAGTGCAGTTCGCGCTGATGATGACCACACAGGTTGATGCGCGGTGGGGATGGCTTGATCGGTTGCTGGCCCACGACCTAGAGCCTGTGCGTTTTGCCGTGACCGTGAAAAATCTGAACCGCCGTACGGTCGAGCGCGGCGACACGGTTGCTTTGCGACGCGTCGGCTGGTGAATGCGGGCGCGCTCATATTCTGCAGGCATTTCAATCGGTTGCAGAAGACGTTTTGAGCCAGGCACAACCGGGCGTCGTCACGACTGACCGGTCGCCGTCACAGACGACGGCGTGACTGCCCTCCACAAGCGGCTGCTAGAATTTCTGGTCGGTCGGCTTGAAGATTTGCTCGCGATCCAGCTTCTCAGGCCCTGCGCCACGCGGCTTGAACAGCCACGGCGTCGGCTCTTTCTTTGGTTTTTTCGCAACCCGGATCGGTCCGGTGAAATTACCGGCGGCATAGGGCGGCAGATCCTCGCGCACTTCCGTGAGGATGGTCTCGCTGCAGTAGCCCTCCACCTCCTTAATGTCCTTGGCAATCTTCGCGTACGTAATGCGGTACGTTAGTTCCAGTTTCTTCAATTCATCAGGTGAGATGCCTTTGCCGGCCTCATGGGCCAGATAGCTCGTCTTGATGGTCTCGGGCTGAAAATAGAAACCACAACGCTCAGCGCGGGCTACGGTCTGTGCCACGTGCATCGGCCTTGCCAGAGGATCAGCCTTGGCCGCCGCCGCGCCAGCACCGGCCTGCTCGCCCTGTGCGGCGGCCGTTGTGGCTGTCGCCTTGGCGCTTTCTGACGAAACGAGGCCGAGCACGCCGCTCCCGCCCGTGCTGCTGCAGCCCGCCAGCGCACCCGTCAACACCACGGTGCAGACGCCCACGTTGCGTGAGGACAACCAGCCTGTGCGGGCACGGGCAGGCGCGCGTGCAGTCAGGTGCTCGGGACGCTGGTTGTTCATCGCGGTCCTCAATCAGGAGGTCGGCAGTTCAGGCTGTCAGCAGAACGCCAAACTGTGCGCTTGCCGATGCAAAGCGCCGGGCCGTTTGCATCGCTCTGGTGTAGAAAGGAAATTGCGACACGACCATGGCTGGCGGTCCGTGCGCGGTGGGCGGCCCGAAAGTCGGACCGGGGTGTTGCCCTGCGGCATCAATCAGGTGCCGTCATCAGCGGATCACGCCCCTGCGCTCCGGGCGAATTCTGGCAGCATCAGCCCGCCCGGGCGCAGCCGCGTCAGAAGGTCCCGCTCGATGGCGACCGCACGATGGAACGCGGGGCGGGCGCGCAAGCGGGCCGCGTAGTCCACCAGCGCCGGCGCATCGGTGAGCTCCTGGGCGAGGCCGAACATCACCCCCACACCAATCATCACATCAGCGCCCGAAAACGCATCGCCCACCAGCCAGTCACGGCCGCGCATGCCCCGCTGCAGCGTGCGCACGACGTCGTCCATGCTGCCCCAGGCCCCACGCGCACGGTCCGTCTCGCGCCCCATCACGGCGTCCATCGCGGCCGGCTCCAGAACGCCCGCGCCAAAGAACATCCAGCGCAGATAGTCCGCCCGCAGTGCCGTTGCGTCGGGGCGCGGGGCAAGGCCCGCTTCAGGGTGCGCATCCCCCAGGAACGTCACGATCGCCGCCGCCTCGGTCACAACGAGGTCGTCCGGCCCGGTCAACGCCGGCACCTTGCCCATGGGGTTGCGCTTGAGGTGGGCGCGGGTGCGCTGGGCGCCGGCGTAGAGATCGAGCGCATCCAATTCGTACGGCGCGCCCACCTCCTCCAGCATCCAGAGCGCCCGCATCGATCGCGTGGCCGGTGCGTGATGGAGCGTGTAGGTCATCGGGGCCATGAGGCTTTCATCAGTGAGCATCCATCAGGGCGCTTTCATCAGGGCGGTGACGGGCGGGCGGTGGTCTCGCGCGAACGGTGCAGCGGCCGGCGCCCACACGACCAAACAGGGCAGTGCGCGGGTCTGCGCCCTCCAGTCATACCCTGGTGCGCCGGTGAGCGGAACGCAACACGTGGGAGCGAGGGAGGCCCTGCCATGAAAACGCGGATCGAGTGGGAGGCAGCACCGGTGCGCTCAGCGCTGACGGTCTGGGTGGAGGGTCATATGGGTGCGGCCGAGCGCGCCCGCCCGCGTGTCACGCCCGATGCCCGCCGCGTCTGGCCGCGCTACGTGGTGGAGCACCGCGGGCGAGCGCTTTATTTTGCCTCCGCGGCAGAGCTGCGTCACGCCATTGAGGTTCTGGGCCAGCGCCATCTGCCGCGCTCAAGCGATGTTGCCGGGCGCGATGGTCACGTGAACCGCCATTGGCTGAGCCGTCTGCACGCGAGCTGGACGCCGTGGCCCGTGCGGGCGCGGTTGGTGGCGGCGCTGAAGCGGCTGCTTGACGAGGCGGAGGGGGATGCGTGAGGCGGGGCGAGGGAGCGTTATTCCGGGAGGGAGACGAACCGGGTGCGGGCCGGCGTGTTGCAAACGGAACATGCCGGCCTGAGCGCGGTAGCGCGGCTTGATGTGCGCAGTTGCGAAGGGCTACCGTCACCGCCGAGACGGGCACTGACGTGATGGGCCGATTGTGTTGCAAAACTCCGCGTTGAGAGCGCCTGCGAACCGTGATTCCGTTGCCTGAGAGGCGCGGATCGACGGAGGCGGGCGATGATGGGGCGGCTGGAACGGGGTCAGGAGCAGCTGTTCTATGCGTTCAACCTCGAGGACGCGGTGCCGCAGGATCATCAGGTGCGCGGGATCGCGACGGTCCTGGATCTCAGCTGGGTGCATGGGGCGCTCGCGCCGCACTATTCCAACCTCGGCCGCCCCTCCATCGACCCCGAGCTTATGCTGCGGATCCTGATCCTCGGCTACGTCTTCGCCATCCGCTCAGAACGCCAGCTCGTCCGTGAGGTGCAGGTCAACCTCGCCTACCGCTGGTTCTGCGGCCTCGGCATTGAAGACAAAGTGCCCGATCACTCGGCGTTCTCGCGCGCCCGCAACGAGCGCTTCCGCGACAGCAATATTCTCCGCGAGATGTTCGAGCGTGTCGTGGCCGACTGCATCGACGCCCGACTGATTGGAGGTGAAGGCTTTGCGGTGGACGCCAGCCTGATCGAGGCCGACGCTAACAAGTGCCGATCCAAGCCCGGCGCCGAGTGGGATAAGAACATCGATCCGACGACGGCGCGGCGTGCCGTTCGCGAATATCTCGAGACGCTCGATGATGCGGCTTACGGCAAGGCATCCCCGGTAACGCCGAAGTTCGTGGCCCCGTCCGATCCGGCCGCGCAGTGGACTGGCGCCCAGAAGAGTAAGGCGATCTTCGCCTATGCGAACAACTATCTGATCGATGTGCAGCACGGGATCATCGTCGATGTCGAGGCCTCGCGGGCCATCCGTCAGGCCGAGGTTGGCGCGTCACGCACGATGATCGAGCGGACCGAAAATAGGTTCGGGCTGAGACCCGATTGGCTCGCAGCCGACACGGCCTACGGTTCGGCGGGGAACCTTGGCTGGTTGGTGGAGGAAAAAGGCATCGCGCCGCATATTCCGGTGATCGACAAATCAAAACGCGACGACGGCACCTTCAGCCGGGCCGACTTCACCTATGATGCCGAACGCGACTGTTATGTCTGCCCAGAGGGAGCAGATCTGACCACAACGGGGCGCGTGCGTGATGACGCCACGCTCAGCTATCTCGCCAGTGTCAACGACTGCCGGATCTGTCCGATGAAACCCCGATGCTGCCCGAAGACGCCGCAGCGCAAGATCCCGCGCAGCATCCACGAGCCGGCGCGCGATGTGGCCCGTGCCATCGCGGAGACCGAGGCCTACGAACAGACCCGACGCGACCGCAAGAAGGTCGAAATGCTGTTCGCCCACCTCAAACGCATCCTGAGGCTTGGTCGGCTCCGACTACGCGGGCCGAAAGGCGTCCAAGACGAGTTCACACTCGCGGCAACGGCCCAGAACCTTCGGCGCATGGTGAAGCTCAGGGCGCAACCGGCAATGGCATGATCCACGGAGCGCGGCGGCCTCCCCGCCAACCAAGCGCACCAGCTGTTCAGATCGGTCCCAGGGCCGGAAGCTGGCTCTCAGCCGACTTCTACAACACAATCGGCCAAGAGGAGACTTTACAAACATTAAGATGTCCACTAATTTAGTTGTGTAGTGCAACTAGTTGTGGCGAGCTTCTGCAGTGATTGATCGTGTCGCAGCAATTCGCGAAAGTTCTAGAAGGCTGGTCCGATATCTGGGCTTCATGGAAAAAACGCTTGCTGAAACTAATCTCCACCCGTCCGCAGTCCATGCGCTGATCGAGATTGGGCGTGGGAAAGGGGTCTCATCTGTCAGTCTGTCAAGCGAGCTACAGTTGGATAAATCGAGCGTAAGCCGTTTGGTGGCAAAGCTTGTTCAATCCGGCCTTATAAGCGAAAGCCGGTCCGAGGCTGATGGGCGCGCGAAGCTGTTGCAGTTAACTTCAGAAGGAAAGAAGACGGTTCGCAGGATCGATCGTTTCGCAGCCAAACAAGTCCAATCAGCACTTGAACGCTTGGCTGATGAGGAGCAGGCTACAGTGGTGCAAGGGTTGGCGTTTTACGCAGATGCGCTCAGCCCGAATTCCGATATCACCAAGCCTCAACCGCCATTTACTACGGAGATCGAAAGTGGCTACGAACCGGGCATTATTGGCCGATCTGTGGAACTACATGCCCGATATTATTCATCTACATCTGGGTTTGGGCAAAAATTCGAGACAGTTGTTGCTTCAGGTATGGCTGAATTTTGTGACCGGCTCAGCTCCGGAAGAAATGAGATTTGGCGCGCAATGTCTAATGGTCGGATTGTTGGAACTGTTGCGATCGATGGTGAGGACCTTGGAGACGGACTGGCTCACCTCAGATGGTTTATTGTTGGAGATGGGTTGCGTGGATTTGGCGTTGGACGGAAGTTGATCGCATCGGCAGTCAGCTTTTGCGACAAGAACGGGTATCCTGAGACACATCTTTGGACCTTTCGAGGCTTGGATGCGGCCCGGCATCTGTATGAACAGTTTGGCTTTGAGTTGGTCGAGGAGCGCCCAGGCTCTCAGTGGGGCAGCGAGGTGCTCGAACAGCGGTTCGTCAGGAAAAACTCGTCCGGTTAGTCCGCCGCGGGCTCATCTTTCACCCTCAGCCCACCGCCACAAACTTCCGCGACCGGAGCCAATTGCGGTCGTGGGGCAGGCCGGCCGGAGCCTTGCCGCGCTGTCGGCGACAGAACATCGCGCTGGCCGAGTCTGACGTCCGCCCCCTCCACATCACGCCTCCACATCACGCCTCCACTGCCTCACTCCACCGGCTGTGGTGCCTCCGCCTGGCGGCCTTTCAGCAGGCTGGCGATCGCGGCGTCGATGCCGTCGATCGTCAGTGGATACATCCGCCCGTCGATCAACTGGCGGATCATGTGGTTTGAATGCGTATAGTCCCAGTGCGCGCGCGGCACGGGATTGAGCCACGCCACCGCCGGAAAAGTCGCCGTCACGCGCTGCAGCCAGACGGCGCCCGCTTCAGCGTTCATATGCTCCACGCCACCGCCCGGCATGGTGATCTCGTAGGGGCTCATGGCCGCATCGCCCACGAAGATCACTTTATAGTCCGCCGGATAGGTATGCAGCACATCCCACGTCGGCGTGCGCTCCGACCAGCGCCGGGCGTTGTTGCGCCACACAAACTCATACAGGCAGTTGTGGAAGTAGTAATACTCCAGGTGCTTGAACTCCGAGCGCGCCGCGGAGAACAATTCCTCCACCGCCTGGATGTGATAATCCATCGAGCCGCCAACATCAAAGAACATCAACAGCTTGACGGCGTTGCGCCGCTCCGGGCGCATCTGCACATCCAGGAAGCCTTGGGCTGCCGTGGAGCGGATGGTGCCGTCGAGGTCCAGCTCGTCCGCCGCACCGACGCGGGCGAACTTGCGCAGCATCTTGAGGGCCACCTAGATGTTGCGCGTGCCAAGCTCGACGTCGTCGTCCAGCTCACG
>CAZGNQ010000093.1:0-11680 GCA_964527285.1 uncultured Hyphomicrobiales bacterium
AGCGCGCCGCCCCCGACCAGAATGTCTTTGATGCGGCGATCAAGCACATCCAGACCCTGCAGCCCCCCGACCAGTCCAAAAAAGGTTCGCCCCGGCGCACGGTTGCCATCGCGTGTGCAACGCCCGGCGGCAGCGAGCGCCTTATGAAACTGATGGGAGACCACGGCGTAAACCTGGGATTGCGCGATCTGCGCGCGTGCGCCGACTGGCCGAGCGTGGAAGCGCTGCCGGAGAAGGCGCTGGGTTTTTGTGTGCTGCCATTGGAAGCCGGATTTCAGACGCCCCAATTTGCGTTGCTGAGCGAGCAGGACATTCTGGGTGACAGGCTCGTGCGGCCCAAGCGCCGCCACCGCTCCGCCGCCGACGTGCTGACCGAGGCCGCCAGCCTCAGCGATGGCGATCTGGTGGTCCACGTCGACCACGGCATCGGTCGGTTCGACGGGTTGCGCACCATCGAGGCGGGTGGCGCGCCGCACGACTGCCTGCAGCTCTCCTATCACGCCGGTGATAAACTTTTCCTCCCCGTTGAGAATATTGAGCTGCTGACGCGTTACGGCTCAGACGCCGCCGTCGCCCAGCTTGACAGGCTCGGCGGTGCGGCATGGCAATCCCGCAAGGCCAAGCTGAAGCAGCGCCTGAAGGAGATGGCGGAGGAATTGATCCAGGTGGCGGCCGCCCGGGCCGTCAAGACGGCGCCGGCGCTGGAAGTGCAGGAGGGCCTCTACGAGGAATTCTGCGCGCGTTTCCCGTTTGAGGAGACCGAAGACCAGGCCGCCAGCATCGAGGCCGTTCTGGGCGATCTGGCGGATGGCACGCCCATGGACCGGCTGGTCTGCGGCGACGTCGGCTTTGGCAAGACGGAGGTGGCCCTGCGTGCAGCCTTCGTAGCGGCCATGAACGGCAAGCAGGTCGCCGTCGTCGCGCCGACCACCCTGCTCGCGCGCCAGCACTTCAAGACGTTTGCGGAACGCTTCAAGGGCTTCCCGCTCACCGTGCGCCAGGCGTCACGCATGCTGAGCCAGAAGGAGCTTAATCAGGTCAAAGCGGAGTTGCGCGAGGGCAAGGTGGATGTCGTCGTCGGCACCCACGCGCTGCTCGGCAAGGGCGTTGATTTTGCTGACCTGGGCCTCTTGATCATTGACGAGGAGCAGCACTTCGGCGTCCAGCACAAGGAAAAGCTCAAGCAGTTGCGGGAGGATATCCACGTCCTCACGCTCACCGCGACGCCCATTCCACGGACGCTGCAACTCTCCCTCTCAGGTGTGCGTGAGTTGTCGCTCATCACCACGCCGCCGGTCGACCGTCTGGCCGTGCGCACCTACGTCACGCCGTTCGATGCGGTCGTGCTGCGCGATGCGGTGTTGGGTGAGGGCTTCCGCGTCGGGGAGAGCTTTTATGTCTGTGCGCGCTTCAGTTATTTGTATGAGGTGGCCACGTTCCTGCGCGAGGGCGTGCCGGAGCTGAAGTTCGGCATCGCGCACGGCCAGATGGCGCCCGGCCAGCTCGATGACGTCATGAACGCCTTCTACGACAAGGAGTATGACGTCCTGCTCGCCACCACGATTGTGGAATCGGGCCTCGATATCCCCTCCGCCAACACCATTATTCTCCACCGGGCGGACATGTTCGGCCTGGCCCAGCTCTACCAGATCCGCGGGCGGGTGGGCCGCTCCAAGCGCCGCGCCTACGCCTACCTCACGACGCCACACAACAAGAAGCTGACGGACAATGCCCAGAAGCGCCTCAAGGTGCTGCAGTCGCTCGACAGCCTGGGGGCCGGCTTCACGCTGGCGAGCCACGATCTTGATATCCGTGGCGCGGGCAACCTGCTGGGGGAGGAGCAGTCCGGCCACATCAAGGAGGTGGGCTTTGAGCTTTACCAGTCCATGCTGGAGGAGGCGATCAACGCCCTGAAGGAGGGTGGCACGGCGGATGTGGAGGACGTGTGGTCACCGCAGATCGCACTCGGCACGCCGGTGCTGCTGCCGGAGAGTTATATTGCCGATCTGCAACTGCGCCTGACGCTCTACCGCCGGCTGTCCAACCTGGCTGACCGGGCCCAGATCGACGATTTCAATGAGGAGTTGACCGACCGCTTCGGCACGCCGCCCGATGAGGTGCGCCACCTGCTGGAGATCGTGGAGATCAAAGGGCTGTGCCGGCGCGCCAACATCGCGCAGATCGACGGCGGGCCGAAAGGTGCGTCCGTCACCTTCCGTCATAACAAGTTCCCCAACCCGGCCGGGCTGGCGCGGTTTGCCAGCGAGTATCCCGATCAGGTGAGCCTCGGCGCGGACCACAAGCTGGTCTACCGCGCCGGCTGGGACGACCCCGACCGCCGCGTCGCCGGCGCCCGCGCCCTCACCAAACGCCTTGCCGAACTGGCCGAAGAGGACGTAAAAGCCGCCGCCTGAGGGCGGTGGCCGACCACATGGGCTGACGGGCCTCAGGGATTGATGGGCAACCACTCCCGCGCGAGGTCCCGGCCGTGGACGGCCGTGTCGAACAACGCGCGCGCCAGTGTGTGCAGCGGGTTTTCAAACGGCAGGGCCATCTCCAGGCCGATCCAGCCGCCGACGAGGGCCACGACCGAGGTTGCTTCCAGGAAAACGGCTACGAGCGCCAGAATGGCAATAAGCGCGATCCAACGGAACAACAGGTTGTTCCTCATCATACGCTTCACACGCCTGCGGAGACGTGTGGCACCCGGCAGCTTTGGATTGCGGACTGCCGCCTTCAGATCCTCAATTTCCGTAGATGACAGTGCAGCGATCCGAATGCTCCAGCAGGCGACGCCCAGGTGCAGCACGCTGGGCACGAACGTGGAAAACACCATGAAATAGATCCAGAGCAGCGATGGATCCCCAGGTGAAAGCGCCAGCCGCGTGAAGATCTCATCCAAATTGATCCAGACCTGCGGATCGCCACTGCGCAAGACCAACTGGTTCAAGGCCTGCAGGCTGGCACTCAGCACAAACGCGAGGCCGAAAAGCATGGCGACGGCGCATGCAACATCCACCGCGCCGATGACGAACTTTGCCAACGCCCGTGTTTCGCTTTTGACAGATTGCGCCAGAAGCAAGCGGGTGATGCCCAACGACAGATAATCAAAGATCGCATTAAGCACCGGGATAACGCAGACAAAGATGATCAGTGTGTGAGAGACTTCGTTGAGTTCAAGCGCATTGCTGTAAGCGGCAGCGGCAATGACGAGGGCGGACAATGGGCCGAGCAAGGCCAAATGGCCAATGGCGCCGGCCTGTCGACGCACGAGAAGGTTTGTGAGCACCACAAAAGCGACAGCGAAAGCGACAGCGACAGCGACAGCGAAAGCGCCAGCGACAGCGCCAGCGCCAGCGACAACGAAACCGATAGCCATAGCGATAGCGCCAGCGACAACGTCAGTGCTAGCAGCAGTGCCACTGACAGTTACAGCTACAACGATAACGTTCGCGATAGCGCCAGCGATGGCGCCAGCGCCAGCGCCAGAGACAGCGCCAGAGACAGCGAAAGCGAAAGCGCCAAACAACCATAACCAACGGCGCCAATGCTGGTCTTGGTAAAATCCAATCAGCAGGCAAGTTGCTGCGGCCAGCGCAGCACCGGCCAACGCGCGCTCGGCCGGGGCGATCGCATCGGGCAACAGTACCGGGACGCCGCTGGTATTAACACCTGTGAACAGCCACACCAGCAGCACCGTGATCACCGGGTAGGCGACAGCCAGCGAAAGCATGACCTGAAACGCGCCCGGGCCGAATGGTGTCTGATCCCGAATTTCGCCATCGTATCGCGTGACGCGGTATGCCCAGTCCAACCAGGATTTTATGGCATCAGCGTATTGTGCCCGCTTTCGTTCACGTCGCGCCCACTCGTTGATTTCATCTTCCGCTGCACCCGGCGTCCCAGCCAATACCGCGCGCAACGGCTGTGTCTCATGGTGCCAGTTGATCAAAAATCCGAACGCAGAAAGCGCAATAAGCCCTAGGCTTGCGAAGATAATCCATTCGAGTGGAGACAGGGACGCGAGGACGATAGCGACCCCGTTAAGAAGCGCTGCGCGAACCTGCTCGGCGGACGATGGCGGGGCCGGCGCTGGCGGCGGCCTGATCTCAATGCCGTCGATCAACGCAGTGACAGGACGGCTGAAGTCATCCTCCCGATTCACAAAGGCATCCAGGGCCAGACGAAGCCGTCCCCTAACCTTGCCGCGGTTCGTCAGCATCAGGATAACGTCAGTGTTGGCAAAGGCGTCCGCGTTGCGCGCCAGAATTTCGCGGCGCTCGTCGTCGTTGGTCCCTACAAGCTTTGCTTGGTTCGGAAGCTTGGATTGATCGGTGAATTGTGCATCCCCGGACCGCGCCCAGCCCGTTTGTTTGAAACTTTCATAGACGCTGTCGTTGACCGGGACGCTTTTGAGCGGCAGCTTATTTTCCGGTGACCCGCCGCCTGGAGGCAGACCATAAAAGACGACCCGCAGAAATGTTTCCCGCTCTCCGCGGGAAACGCGCCCGATGTACTTAAGCCGCCAGAGGCTGTCCAGCAGGTCGGCAACAGCATCCAGTGCCTTGTTCTGGAGGTCCGCATGGTTGTCGATGGTGTAGGGCGCGGTGTTGCGCGGCAGCAGGTCTTCCGGGCGCGGTCGCTCGTTGATGGTTGCGATGATGGACGCAACACCTTCGGCATGGCTTGGCCGGCTGCCATCCACAAACACGCAAGTGCAGAGGGCCAGCACGAGGCTGGCGATTGGCCCGATCTGACGGAAGATGTTGCGCACGCCCAGCCCCAAGAAGCCGCGACGCGCGCGGCCCCAAACACTCACCTGGTGCGCGGATTAACATGTGTCGGCCGGCTGTTCACCCGTGCACGCCGGCGCGGCGAAACGAATTGGTCGCGCCGATGCGGGCAGGGCGCGGCCCGGAATGTCGGCCAGGTCTGCGGCGCCGGTGGGGTCGGCGCTGCTACTTGCCGTCGCTGGCGCCGAAGCCGAAGAGGCCGGTGAAAAGTGAGCCACCCGAAGACGGCGCGCTGGCCTGATCGCCAACCTTTGCCGTCTTGCCCGGAATGCCCTTGTAGGCCTCAGCGCCCCAGACGGACTTCACGCGGTTGTCGCGCCCGCAGCCGGCACGGTAGCTGTAATAGCGCCCGGGGCTCTTTTTGTAGAAGTTCTGGTGGTACTGCTCAGCCGCGTAGAATTCGCTCGCGTCGATGATCTTGGTGACGAGCGGCGCCTTGACCAGCTTGCGGCTTTCGATGGCGGCCTTGGAGCGTTCCGCCGCCGTGCGCTGTGCGCTGTTCAGGGGGAAAATGGCGGTGCGATAGGCTTGGCCACGGTCACAGAACTGGCCGCCGTCATCCGTCGGGTCAATGGTGCGCCAGAAGATATCGACGAGCTTTCGGTACGTCACCACGCTCGGGTCGAATGTGACCTTGACCGCCTCGTAATGGCCCGTCCTGGTCGAAACGACTTCGCGGTAGGTCGGGTTCTTTTTGAAGCCGCCCGTGAAGCCGGAGATTGTCTCCTTCACGCCGGGCACCTTGTCGAAATCTGCTTCGACACACCAGAAACAGCCGCCGGCAAAGATCGCCGTTTGCGTTTGCCCACCGGCGGAGGTCGCGTTGCCGGCGGCGGATCCCCGCTCACCCGCGGCATTGGCTGGGGCAACGGCCGCCACCAGCATGGCAAGACCTGCCATCATGCTGGCGAAGATCGGCCCGGCCTTGCGTGGCAAACCAGTCGTCATCGGGTTGGTCATCATCGGAGATCTCCCATCGGCACGCGCTGCGTGCGGGGCGAACTGGCATGGCGAACCGGGCGCAGGCGCGGGACCGCCCCATCGCCGCACCGGTGCAGCTTCGGCACGCTCAGCAGGCTCAGGTGTTTGCGGACGCGGGCTTGAACGTGAGTGCCACGCCGTTGTTGCAGTACCGCAGGCCCGTCGGCGGTGGGCCGTCATTGAAGACGTGGCCCTGGTGACCGCCGCATTTCTTGCAGTGGTACTCGGTGCGCGGGTAGCCCAGATAATAGTCCGTTTTCGTGTCCACAGCCCCATCGACCACGTCGAAGAAGCTCGGCCAACCGGTGCCGCTGTCGTACTTCGTGTCGGACGTGAACAGCAGCTTGTCGCAGCCCGCGCAGTGGTAAGTGCCGGCGCGTTTTTCATTGTTCAGCGGGCTTGTGAAGGGATACTCGGTGCCCTCCTTGCGCAGCACGCGGAACTGCTCCGGCGTGAGGCGGGCGCGCCATTCCTCCTCGCTCAGCACGAGCTTCATGGCGTTATTGGACGCCAGGGCGGCTCCAGCGCCGAGACCGGCAGATGCCAGCGCAACCGTGGAGGCCGTCATCTGCAGAAAATTGCGACGTGTGAATGTCATTGGGTCTATGCCTTTTCCAAGTCCAACAGCACTACTGGCAATGGGTGATGCTGGCCCGCGTGACAAGACATGCCGCCGCTGCCTCAAGTGGATGTGAGTGCGCGTGTTAGCGTCGATTTGCCTCAAGGCGTGGCATTGTCCTCCCCGGCGGAACCGGCTGTCCGCGCGCCAACGTTGACCGGCGTCGGCGTGACCAGTGCGGGCGTGATCAGTGCAGGCGTCACGAGTGCAGCAAGGGCCTTGCGTCGAAGCTTGCCGTTCGCCGTGCGCGGCAGGGCGTCGACGTGCTGGAGGTGGCGCGGCCGTTTGTAGGCGGCGAGGTGGCGCCGGGCTTCAGCGTCGACCGCGGCGAGATCAAGCGCCGGCGTGCTGTCCGCCTCAGCGACCACAAAGGCCGCGATCACGTGCACACCGGGGCGCACCTCGATCTGCGTGACCCCGGCTTCTGCCACGCCCGGCAACGCTTCCAAAACGGCTTCAACCTCTGCAGGCGACACGCGGTAACCGCCAGCGTTCATCACGTCGTCGGCGCGCCCGTGGTGCGTGAGGAACCCGGCCGCATCGCAGCTCACCAGATCGCTTGTCACGAAGAACTGGTCGGTCAATGACGCCGCGGTCTCGTCCGGGCGCCGCCAATAGCCGAGCATGAGGCCGTTCTCGCGCCGGTCGATGGCCAGAAGTCCGGTCTCCCCGGCTGCGCAGAGCCTGACCTTGCCGTCCTGCCAGGCCTCGATCCCGATCACGGCGATGCGTCGGCCCGGTTGCGCCCGGCCGATCTTACCCATGCGCGGTGGCGTCAATGGTCCCTCGCTGACGAAGGTCGAGCACTCCGACATGCCGAACGCCTGGAAGACGGGGCGGCCCGTTTTTTCCTCCCACAGGGCGCGCACGTCTTGGCCAAGCGCTTCTCCCGCTGACAGCGCATGGCGAAAGGTCGGCGCATCATGCCTGAGGCGCTCTGCCTGCCCATCACGGACGATGCGGCGCAGGAGCCCCGGGACGGTGGCAAACAATGTTGCACGGTGCGTGGCGATCAGCCGTGACCAAAGCTCAGTTGGGACCGCGCCCGCCGCACCGGTGCGCACCAGAATGGCCGTGGCGCCGACGGACCAGGGGTCCATCAGCCCGGTGCCGAGCGTGTAGGTCCAGTTGAGCGCACCGCTGTGAAGCACCCGGTCATCGTGCGTCAGTCCGTACCAGCCCTCGATCATGGGGCGACGGCCGAAGACGCTTGCATCACCGTGGAGGACGCCTTTGGGCTGAGCGGTCGTGCCAGACGTGTAGATCAGGTACGCAGGCGTCTCAGGGCGAACTGGCAATGGCTCGGCGGGGGGCGCGGCAGCACGTTGTGTTGTGAATGCGCCGATATCGATGCGGCGGATTGAGCGCTCTGCACCGTCGCCCTGATGGGGCGGCATGGCCAAGGCCGGGTCCACAATGGCGAGCGCTGCGCCGCTGTCGCGCAGGATAAAGCCAACTTCGTCGGAGCTCAGCAGGTGCGAGAGCGCAACCGGCACGAGGCCGACCGTCAGGGCTCCGAAGAACGCATGGGCGAAAGCGACATCGTTGCCGAGCCGCAGGGCGACACGATCGCCCTCGCGCAGTCCCTGTGAACGGAACCAGCCTGCCGATCGTGAAACCGCCTCGGCGGTTTCAGCAAAGGTCGCGTGCTCATGGGCCGTGTCCGGCGCGGCCGGGTCAATGGTGATGAGTGCTGGCTTGGCGGGCACGCGCTCCGCCGGGGCGAAAACGCAGTGATGCGCCGCGTTGTGTGCACGATCAGGCACCGCCGATGGCCCATCGTAGAGCCGCACCGTTTGAACGAGGTCCGCCGTGGCGCCGCTGTTGTCCGTCGCGTGCGCCATTCACTCCGCCTGCGCATGCCACCACGTGGCCAATTGAGCGCCGGTCAGCCCGTGCTGTTCCGGCATGCGAATGCGCTTCCAGTGCGCCAGCCATTGGTTGGGCAGATGGAACAGGGGAACGACATAATCTCCCGATATCAACACGCGATCAAGCGCACGCACGGCGGAGACAAAATCGTCGCGGTCGCGGGCTGCCAAGAGGGCATGGATCATCGCATCGACGGCGGGCGATTTCACGCCTGCGAAATTGAAACTGCCTGCGTTGTCCGCCTGTGCCGCACTCCAGCGGAACGACTGTTCGTTGCCCGGCGACAGCGAGGCGCCCCAGCGGAATTGCGCCATGTCGAAATTGAACTCCGTCATATTGCGTTGTGCCCGCGCGGTGTCGACCTGACGCACGTTAACGGTGATGCCGAGCGGCTTGAGGCTGCGAGCAAAGGCCAGAAAAAGACGCTCCTGGGTGGCGGTGACGGCATTGAGCGAGAAGGTGAGCGGCGTGCCATCAGGCCCGACCAGTGTCCCGCCTGACATTTTGTATCCCGCAGCTCGCAACAGTCCGAAGGCCACGCGCTGCTGGCGGCGGTCGCGCCCGCTGCCGTCCGTGTCGGGCAGACGATAGGTGCCATCCATCACCGAAGGCTTCACGGCATCAAGGAAGGGTGCCAGCAGCTCCCTTTCACGCTCGTCGGCAGGACGTCCGGCCGCGGCGAGCTCAGAGCGGGCGAAGTAGCTGTCGCTGCGGGCGTAGGCGCCGAAGTAGAGGTTCTGGTTGACCCACGCGAAGTCGAACATGGCAATGAGGGCCTGGCGCACGCGGGGATCGTTGAAGGGCTTGCGGCGCGTGTTGAAGACAAGTGCATTCATCCCGGCCGGCACACCGAGCGCGATCTCCTTTTTCGCCACGTCGCCGGCGGCGACGGCCGGAAAATCATACTCCTGCGCCCATTGACCGGGGTCGCCCTCATAGCGGACGTCAATGAGCCCCGCCTTGAAGGCTTCGAAGAGCGCGTTTGCATCACGGAAATAATCGTAGGTGATGCGGTCGAAATTGTGCAGGCCGCGCTTCTGGGGCAGGTCCCTTGCCCAATATTGCGGGTTGCGGGCGTAGACGATGCGCGCCCCGGGGCGCACTTCGGAAATGGTGTACGGTCCGGAGCCAACCGGCGGCGTCATGGAGGTCTGCTCGAAGGTCTCAGCCTCGCTCGCGTGGCGCGGCAGGATCGGCATCAAGCCAAGGATCAGCGGCAATTCGCGGTCGATCGATGCGGCCGGCGTCCCGGGTTCGGCGAGCACGAACGTGACCGTACGCTTGTCTGGACGCTCCACGCGGACGACTTTGGAGTAATAACTGCGGTGATTGGGTCGCCCGCGCGCGCGCAAAAGCTCAAACGAGAAGACGACATCATCCGCGGTCAGTGGCTGGCCGTCTGAAAACCGTGCGCGGGGATCCATGTGAAAAGAGATCGCGCTGCGGTCATCGGGCACCGTAATGGCTTGGGCCAGGTGGGCGTAAAGCGTGAAGGGCTCATCGGCTGAGCGTGCCAGCAGGCTCTCGTAGACAAGGCCACGCACGCCACTGGCTGCCGCTCCGAAGACGATCAGCGGGTTGAGGCTGTTGAAGGTGCCCTGCACACCCAGGGAGATGGCGCCTCCCTTCGGCGCGTCGGGGCGGGCGTAGCCAAAGTGCGAAAAGCCTGCAGGATAGGCGGGTTGACCGTGCATTGCGATGGCATGCGTCCGGCTTGCGCCAGCGGCGGTCTGCGTGTCGGGCGCGGCTGGCGTGCTCGGCGTCTCGGCACTGCTGACGGAAGCCAATGAACCGAGCAGGATGATCGTGAGAGCCAGGATGGTGCTGACCGTCTGGCCAGCGCGGGAGACCAGCGTGGCTGAGCGCCGCACAAGGCGGGCAAAGCGGTTCGGCATGGCCCGTTTGCGTTCAAAGTCCACAGACTCAGGCCTGCGATTGGACGCCGGCTCTGCCATCAAGACGGTGTTCATCATGCTTCTGCCCCCCGTTTGGGCGCGTTTCCCGGCGCGCGCCGCAGCGCTGACAGCCGCCACGCTGTGCGGTCAAGCGTGCTCTGCGACAGCGTGGCGGCGCGACACTGATCTTTCCTGCGATATCGCTGCATTCGTCCACAGGCTTGGCGCACCATCGGCACGCAGGTTGGACGTCACGATGACCGGTGCCATGGAGCTGCCGCAATTGGCATTGTAACGGGCCGTGGCGTGCAGGCAGTGCCGGTTCGACCAGAGCGGGGTGTACTCTGGTCGGGCCGAACCGTTGAGGCCTCCTGTTCGGCATGCGAAATGGTTAACACCACCTTGAAACGCACCGAGTGAGCGGGCAAGAGAGCGTCGCGTTGGGCGGAAACCCGCTTGATGGGAACGCGAGGGACATTCGTCCGGGGGACATAATGAAAGGCATTGAAATGATGGACGCTGACCTGGCCAAGGGCGTGCAGACACTTCGCAATGCAGCAGTCGGCCTCACGGTCGCGATGGTTTCCGTGGCGTGCGCGGTGAGCGGCGCGGCGGCCCAGGAAAACGCGGAGAAGGCAGCGGCTGACGCGGCCCGTTCGGCTTGGGTCAAGATTTGCGACAAGGTGCCGGTGAGCGCTGAAGAGCGCAAAGACATCTGCATCACGCACCACGAGCGGCTCGACGGCAACACCGGCGCCGTGCTGGTTTCGGCGGCCATCCGTCAGGTCGAAGACAGCGACCAGGAACGTTTCATGGTGATGGTGCCGCTCGGCATGGCGTTGGGCGCAGGCGTTCAGGTGCGCTTCGACGATGAGAACGAGCCGATCAAGATGGAATACTCCATCTGCCATCCTGGTGGCTGCACGGCGGAGATGCCGTCCAGCGACGAGATCGTGAGCCGCCTTCGCAAGGGCAATCAGCTCGTCGTTGCCGCCATTGAGGGTCGTTCGGGTAAGGCCATCGGCTTCCCGGTGCCGCTGCAGGGCTTCACTGCGGCCTACGAGGGTGGACCGGTCGACAGTGCGAAGTACGCCCAGGCGCGCCGCCGCCTGATGTCTGCGATCATCGACCGCCAGCGTCAGGCGCGTCAGGCACAGATCGATGCTGCGAAAAAAGCCGCCGCCGAGGCGACAGGCGAAGCGTCGGCCCAGTAAAATTCGAGACACGAACGTTGAGGCCACAGCCCGTGGGGGCGGTGGCCTTGTTCGCCTGTGCTGGCATTTCAGAGACCACGCCGGGCGACGTCAGCCCGGCCAGATGGACGCACCGGGGCCGAGCCGGGGGCTTGGGTTTGTCGGCGAGCCTGGCTCTTGGACAGCCTCCCATGCGGCCGTGGGTCAGGATCAGCCGCCGGTCATTGCAGTGGACGTCGCGGTCTTTCAGTGGACGTCCAGGTAACGCGCGTTGAGCGAGCCGTCGTCTTCACGCTCGAACAGTTCAGCAACCTGGGGATGGCGGAC
>CAZGNQ010000094.1:0-11643 GCA_964527285.1 uncultured Hyphomicrobiales bacterium
TGCTGCGGCGCATCCTCGAGCACACGGACTTCGAGGGCTTCGTCCTTCTCGATATGCCAGAGGCCAGCCAGGTCACCGTTGGTATCCAGCGGCTCCATCTGCAGCAGGACGCGGGCAAGTCCATACACGACCAGCACCCGCAGATGTCCTACGTGGACCTGAACCGCTCCGGCGTTGCCTTGATGGAGATCGTGTCACGCCCGGACATGCGCTCTGCGGAGGAGGCGCGCGTCTACCTGACGAAGCTGCGCACCATCCTGCGCTATCTCGGCACCTGCGACGGCAACATGGAGGAGGGCAGCCTGCGCGCCGATGTGAACGTATCAGTGCGCAAACCGGGCGCAGCGCTTGGCACGCGGACGGAGACGAAGAACGTCAACTCCATGCGTTTCATGGTTCAGGCGATCGAGTTCGAGACGGCCCGCCAGATCGACATCCTGGAAGACGGTGGCAGCATTGACCAGGAGACGCGCCTTTTTGATCCGCGGTCCGGCGAGACACGGTCCATGCGTTCCAAGGAGGAGGCGCATGACTATCGGTATTTCCCGTGTCCCGATCTGCTGCCGCTCGTGGTGGACGAAAAAGAGATCGTGGCGATCGCCAATGATCTGCCCGAACTGCCGGACGACAAGAAGGCCCGCTTCCAGGAGGCCTATGGTCTGTCAGCCTACGACGCGCAGGTGTTGGTGGGGGACCGGTTGGGCGCTGACTACTTCGAGGCGGTTGCCCGCGGTCGTGATGCCAAGACGGCGGCCAACTGGGTGATGAATGAGCTGTTCGGCCAGTTGAACGCCAAGGGGATTGATCTCGCCGACAGCCCGGTGAAGCCTGAGCAGCTTGGCGGCCTGATCGACCTGATCAAGGACGACACGATCTCGGGAAAGATCGCCAAGCAGGTCTTTGAGATCATGCTGGACACCGGCAAGGACCCGGATGTTGTCGTAGAGGAAAAAGGCCTCAAGCAGGTGACCGACACCGGCGAGATCGAGAGGGTCATCGATGAGGTGATCGCCGCGAACCCGAAGCAGGCCGATCAGGCACGTGCCAACCCGAAGACGAAGGGTTGGTTCGTGGGCCAGGTGATGCGTGCCACGGGCGGCAAGGCCAACCCGCAGGCGGTCAACGAGATCCTCGCGCGGAAATTCCCTGATCCCGATGCATGACGCTTCACGCGATCTCGCCGCCGCCCTTTCGGCGCACGGCGACGACGGATGGGCGGGGCGGCATGGCATCGTCAAAGTCAGGCCAGCGGGTGGCCGGATCCTCAAATGTCGAGTTTCGCTCGAACCCCTTGTAGTACTTTGTGCCGGATGCGGCTGGGTGCTGGACGGCGAGGAAGACGGTTTCGTTGTCCGGCGTGAACGTCGGGCCGCACAATTCGGCTCCCACGGGGACACGGAAGAAAAGCCTCGACGTTCCGCGCCCTTCGCCGTCGGTCTCCAACGCGTAGAGCCCGTCCGCCCGGCCCGTCGCGTTCCAGCCGCGGCCCTGGTCTGTGGCAATCCATAGCCGCCCACGCGCGTCGACAGCACAGTTGTCCGGATTGGCGAACCAGCCGTCGGCCGTTGTCTCTGGGTTGAAACGCGCGCCCACGTCGGCAACGCTCGGATCGCCGCACGTCACGAGCAGATCCCATGTGTACGCCGGCGCCGTGTGGTCAAACCCGCCAGCCGTTGCCGCAGGTGCGCGCATCTCGATGATGTGGCCGAAGCGGTTGTCGGGCCGTGGGTTGGCGGCGTCCACATCGCCCGCCTGACGGCGCGTGTTGTTGGTCAGCATCACATAGACGCGCCCGTCCTCGGTCGGCTCCACGTCCTCCGGGCGATCCATCGGCGTTGCACCCAGCACATCGGCGGCGAGCCGCGTGTCGATCAGGATGCTGGCCTGATCGGGAAAGCCGAAGGCCGATGTCAGAGATTTTCGTTCCCCGTTGTCATCGGCCCGGTCGCTCACGGCGCCATGTGTCAGC
The DNA here is from genome assembly GCA_964527285.1 of uncultured Hyphomicrobiales bacterium. GTDB lineage: Bacteria > Pseudomonadota > Alphaproteobacteria > Rhizobiales > CAZGNQ01 > CAZGNQ01. Next base: position 1,970 of record CAZGNQ010000094.1, read on the forward strand.
TCAAGCCAGCGCACTGAACCGTCGGGCAGGTAGCGCGCCACGCTGAGTGTGCCCTGCGATAACAACGTCATGTTGTGCGCACGGGCATCTGGCGTGCCGCTTGGGTCGAAGCGGTCAGCGGAGACGAAGCGGTAGACATAGTCGAAACGGGCGTCATCACCCATGTAGACAACCACGCGACCGTCAGCGCTGAGGATCGGTGCGGCGCCCTCGTGGCGGAAACGCCCGAGTGCGGTGTGCTTGACAGGCGTCGATGCGGGATCGAGCGGATCGACCTCAACGACCCAGCCGAAGCGGTTCGGCTCATGCGGCTCTTTTGCGACGTCGAAGCGGTCGAAATATTTTCCCCACGGATACCAGTTCCCCGGCACACCATAGCGCGCGTAGCTGGCGTGCTCGCTTTCCGGCACGCCCGATCGTTCATTGTCGCCCGCCTGCCAGAAATAGCCGTGGAAGTTTTCCTCCGCCATCAGATAGGTGCCCCACGGCGTCAAGCCGCCGGCGCAGTTGTTGAGCGTGCCAATGACGCGCCTGCCTGACGGATCGGCCGCCGTTTTCATGCGTGGATGACCTGCTGCAGGCCCGTCGATGGTCATTCCAGTCTCAAGCGCGGTGATCCGACGATTGAAGCGGCTGTCTCTCACCCCGGCCCCGCGCGGGCGCTCCCCCCCCGCGCCCCGCTCCAACACACCCACCACGACCGAGCCGCCATGCGCCGCCATGGTCACTTCGGCCATCTCGCGCGTCATTTCGGGGAAGGGAAAGCGTTGTCGACCCTTGAGGCCTGGAAACATCAATTCTTCGTCGGTGTATTCATGATTGACGCAGAGCAGGCCCCGCGTGCCGTCGCGGTTGAGCGGGAGGAAGCCCGTGTAATCGTTGTTGTAGCCGAACTGGCGGAGTTGGCGCTCAGCGGTCTGGGCGTGCGGATCGAACTCAGGGGCATCGGCGAAAATCGGATCGCCCCAGCGGATTAAAATGTCTGCCCGATATCCGTCCGCCACGTGGTGCGTTCCATCCACGCCCGCCTGGAGTTCGGCAAAATCGAACGCGGATGCCCGGCGCGGTGCGCTGCCCGTCAGCAGGGCGCTTGCGGCCACGGTGCCCAGTGCGCCGAAAGCGAGGCCCCCAAGTACGCCGCGCCGGGTGTACCGCGACGTGATAACATCGCCGATGGTGGCCCGTTCGCGGCCGGGGGGCGGCGACAGCGGTCGGTCATCGTGGGCTTCGTAAGCGTCTGCCTTATTCCAGAAGAGGTCGTCCATGGTCGCCATCCTCGGTGGGGCTCATCGATGGTTCGCAAGCGTTGTCGTTCTGCCTACGCCTGTGTGCGCCGGGAGGATGCCTGCGGGCCAGGTTCTGATGGGCAACGCCCGCGCTCAATCCATTCGCCGTGGTGGTGCGCGGCGGCATAGCGCTCCGGCCGGGACACCAGGGGGGCGGCGTCATGGTGGCCAAGCATCTCCGCGACGGTGGCCGCGGCCAGACGGTGTGCGATACCGAGCGTGATCTTGAAGCCGCCCGTCAGCAGCACAACGCGGGGCGCTTCGGGCCAGGGACCGGACATCGGCTCGCGCTCAATGGTCTTCGGGCGCACGCCCGCCCAGCGCACGTCCGGCGTCAGGCCGCGCAGCAGCGGACACAGGCTTGGCGCGCGCTCAAGAAAGGGCGGTGGGGCTTTGGCGGGCATGGCGCGCGTGGCGTCCGTGCGTTGCGATGTGCTGCCGACGGCGACGTGATGGCGCCCGTGCGGCACGACATAAGTGCCGTCATCGTAGATGATCGGCAGGTCGCTCAGATCGCGACCTTTCACGCGGTAGAGCGCCGCCTCCCCGGCCACACCGAAGCCGAGGTCGGCCGCAAGCGCGTCGCGAAGCAGCGCGAAGCTGGCGGCCCCTGCGCTGACGATGATGCGGTCGCAGGCGTAGCGGCTGGCGTCGGCACACGTCACGACGGCTGATTTGCCAGCGATGTTCGTGACGCGGGTTCCGGCGATCAGCCGTGCGCCGCATGCCGACACTGCATCAAGCAGCAGGGCGCGGTAGGCGGCGGCATCGATACAAGCCGCCAGCGGATCATAGACCACGCCAAGCGGTGCCTCGCCCGGATCCAGCCAATCCGTTGGCACCGGTGGCTGGTCGCTGGCGCTGCTTGGAGCAAGGATCGACATGGCGAGGCCCGTGGCGGCGCCGTTTTCGTCTCTCGCCCAGAAGTCGGCACTCGCCGCAGCACGCTTTTCGCAGTGTGCGCGGAAGTGCGGGGTACGTATTGGCAGCACCCGACCGCAGCGTCGGTAGCCGGCAAGCTCCCGGCCCGACCGCGCTAGGGATGCGTTATGCGGTTTGGCTGCTGCGCCCAACGCGTCCAGAAACCCGGGGAGGCTCAGCAGGGCATCGAACTGGTATTGCTTTTTCGCACTCCAACCGTTCGTGGTGTGCGGCATGAGGGCGCCGAGCGGCGTGTCGGACGCGCGCCCGCCCAGGTGGCGTGGCAGGGGTTCTTGCGAGCGAGGCTCACTGTCGCCACGCGGGTGTGGAGCGAGCGCCGCATCGGCTTCCAGCACCGTGACCGTCAGACCGGCTTGACGGGCGTACCAGGCCGCGGTGAGGCCGAGAACGCCGGCGCCGATTATGAGCACGTCGGAAGTTTTGGCCGTGTGCATCAACAGCGTCCTGCGTGTTTGGTTGGCCAGCTTTGCTGAAGCAAGGGCCGGTTTGTGGTCAGTTTCAAGTCGCGCGGGCAGCGCTTGCGATCATGGGACGGCGGTCATGTCAAAGCAGCCAAACGATGCGCATGGCGACGGCCCGGCGGCTCGGGGCAGCACTTCTGCGTCAAACGGCGCTGGACACGGGCGCGGCGACGGCAGTGCGGCTCTTGAATGGCGCGAAGGTCAGCCGTTCTCGCAACGCTTTGATGATCTCTATTTTTCGCGCACCGACGGACGGGCTGAGACGCAGGAGGTATTCCTCGCCGGCAATGGGCTGCCAGACCGCTGGGATGAGCTTGCAAACATGGCCGAAAGCACCAGCGATGGAGCCCAGCCGCGACGTTTTGTGATCGGCGAATTGGGTTTCGGCACGGGGCTGAATTTCGCTGAAACGCTGAGGGCATTCAGGGCTTGGGCAGCGCATTACGCGGTGGTGCACGGCGCAAGGCGGCCTCCGGCGCTCGAATTCATTTCTTTCGAGGCGTACCCAATGTCGGCGCCCGACATGGATCGGGCTTTGGCGCTTTGGCCGGAGCTGGAGGTTGAGCGTCGCGATATTCTGCAGGCGTGGCCCGCGCACGTTCCGCGCGACGAAGCCGGCGGGCGTTGGATTGAGCGCTCGATTGTATCGTGCACCCCTGCAATGGGTGGCCCGCTGCAGGTGACGCTGCGCGTCTGGATTGGGGATGTCAGCGACGGGTTTGCCGCGTGGGACCATGGCTTCGTTGATGCCTGGTACCTCGACGGCTTCGCTCCGGCGCGCAATCCGCAGATGTGGTCCGAAGCGGTGCTCATGGCCGTCGGTCAGCACACAGCCCCCGGTGGAACGGTCTCGACTTACACCGCCGCAGGCGCGGTTCGCCGCGGGCTTGAAGGCGCGGGGTTCCGTGTCTCCAAGGTCCCCGGTTTTGGCGGCAAGCGAGAGCGCCTGCAGGGCCAATTCGCGCCGGACGTCCCACGCCCACGCCTTGAATGACCGCCCGCGCGAGACCAATCGCAGGTCGCGCCGTTCCTGCGTTCGCAGCACGCACCGCAGCTCACGCCATGTCGCAAGGTCGTGAACGAAGGTGACCAGCGTTCGCGCTGTTGTGTGTTTCAAGTGAAGGCTGGTTCGCAGATGTATGATCCATCAACCCGCGATCATGCTCAACTCTACCATCCTCACGGAGATTGCCATGTACAAGATGCTCGCTCTCGGCGCCGTCGTGACTGTTGGCGCGGCTGGCCTCGCTCCCTTCGCATCCTCCAGCGCCACCGGTCAGACTGTCACGCAGGAAGATGTGTTCGAGCAATCGCGTCGCTGCAAGAAGGGCTTCGTTTATTCCAGCCGCAGCAAGAAGTGCGTGCGTCGCAAGCGCGGCTCTTACCGCGGTTCAAAAAAGTCCTGATCTCGCTGATGCCACTGCGGCGATCAAGCGGCGGTGTGCGGGCATAGCAGCGGTGTCACGACACGCACGTCGTAGCTCTCGATCAATGGCCCGTTTCACTGCGGCGGCGAGATGACCGGCGCCTCATAAAAGGTCTGCTGGTACGAGACGCGAGAACATGCTGCTTGCCAATCAGCAGCGACAAAGCCCGGGCGCCTACGCTCGGGCTTTTCTATTTGGCTCTAACAAAACGTTGCTGGCACCATTCGTCTGCCAGCACCCCGTCTTAAAGCGGCCCAGCTCTTAGCGCTTGCGCATCCGCACTCTGGCCTTGCGGGCGGCGTAACGCGCATCACGCAGCTCCTTCTTGCGGACTTCTTCCTGGCGGCGCATCTCTTCTTCGAGTTCACGTTCCTTTGCCTTGCGGACCTCGTCCTCGGCCTTCTCTTTGGCAAGACGCTCACGCTCCGCCTCGCGTTCGGCCTCCTTGTGGCGCAGGCGTTCTTCGCGGGCAGCGGCAATTGCGGCGCGCTCGGCCTTGCGCTTCTGGACTTCGGGGTCTGAATCGTCAGGGCGCTTTTTGAATTTCTCAAGAAGTGCCTGCTTGGCTTTCGCCTTGTTATCGATCCGGTCGTCGAAGCCGTCGCGGTGCCAGTTTCTCATGGTTCTCCTGATGATGTGAGCCGCGGCCTTGATGTCTGCCGAGGCTTGTCTTGAATGAAAAGGGAGGGTTGTTCGGGCCGAACATCCGGCGAGTTGAAAGCGGTTGATGATCCACAGGTGGTCACCTCATCGTGGAGGCGGACCGAGCTCGTGCTGTTCCTGGGGCGATCATCGGCGTGGCAAAGCCACTACGATCATACGCGGTGCGATGCGCCGTCACCTGCGCGTGGCGCCATCGCAGCCAAGCGTGGGAGATGCTCTTGCCCCTCTCCGGCAGACCACAACGGCGGCACGGTCGACCGGTCCCTTCCCATATGCCAAGTTTGCGTTCAGATTTCCAGTGGTCTGCGCCGATTACACGGCCTTGTGCCCAGGCCCGGTCACCCCGGCTTGCCCTGTGGGGTGACCTAAAGTCTGATCGCGGGCCGGTTTCGTCGGCCCTCGTGCGGCCTGCGGTCGGCCGGAGCGCACAACAACCATCGCTCGAACCGTTTCGGTTGGACGCGTCGGGCTTCTCGACCTAGTGTTCACGCTCTGACGCTTGCTGCCCCTGGCGGCCCACGCTTGAGCAAACGTCAGATGCGCGTCACGAGCAGTCACCGCAGTTGCGCGCAGCGCCCAACGCCGCCGATCAGGGCTTTCGATCAAGCTCCCCAATATCAAGTCGGACAAATCACGTGCCCCGATCACGTCTCGCCCCTCAAGCCCGCAGAACACCATGACAAAAGCCGGAACCGCCCTCAAACAATTGGACAAAGCCGTCGAGCAGGTTCGAGATCTCGGCCTCGAGACGGAGGCCGCCCCCGAAACGCCGATCGGCGGGCTGCTGGAGCGGATCTACGACCTCGATGCGCAAAGCATCACCGTGATTGCGCGCACGCTGTCCCAGGTCAGCAATTTCAACGAGATCGTCCGCAACGAGATCTCCGCGATGGAAATCGGCGAGCGTTATGAAGAGATCGTCCAGGCATTCAACTCGATCCGAGATGATGCCAAGCGGCTGGTCGACCAGATGGACGACGGCAAGATCAGCGGCTTTGAGCGGGTCTCCAACGTCTGGATGAAGGTGAGGCGCGGCGACATCGCGGACCGTTTCGATGAGATCCGTTTCACGTTCCTTGAGGTCGCCAAGGACGCGAAGGATCAGATTGTGCGCGAGGGCCGCATTCTTGACGCTTATGCCGATTTTCGCGGCGCCTACAAGCAGGCCCAGGTGCTGGCACTGAAAGTGCTGCAGAAGGCCGAGAAGCAGCTCGGTGCTTCGAAGACAGAACTCGAGAAGGCCTCAAAGAAGGTGGCCGCCTTCAAGGGCGATGATGTCGCGCGCCGCGCCGAACTGGAGATGGAGCGCGATCAAAAGATCCGCGAGCTTCAGGACCAGGAGAAGAAATATCAGATTGCCAAGGACCTCGCTGACAACCTGACCATCGGCTACAACACGTCGGAGGTTGTCATGTCTCGGCTGATGCAGACCACCAGCGCGAAGGAGCGGGTGTATCAGCAGTCGGTGAGCTTTTTTTCCACCAACGAGGCGGTTCTCACCGCACTGAAGGCATCCTTCACCGGCCTGTTCGGTCTGCACGAGGCCACGCGCACGCTGGAGAGCATGAAGGAGGGTGTGGAGAAGAGCCTGGAGACGTTGTCGGAGATCGGGGACCAGGTGCAAGAGGCGGCCATCAAGGCGGGATACGGGCCCACCGTTAAGGCTGAAAGTGTGAAAAAACTGGTGGACTCGGTCATCAACTTCCAGGTGCGCTCGCGCGAGATCATCAATGAGATGCGCACGCTTTCAACGCGCAACTCCCAGGAAATCCAGGAGGCTGTCGAGGATGGAAAACGTCGTCTCGCCAGGCTCGCGGCTGACGGCAATGCGCTGCTGGATGCGTGATCCGGTGCGGCCGGAAGGTCTTCGGATGCCATGACGATGAGCCCGCCTTCCACCGGCGCAAAAGAGCCCGCCGGGGCGCAATCCTCCGCGCCGCGGCCAGCGCTCGACGACATCATGATCGCCATGGATGTCGTCGACACCCTGCGCCATGACCGGCGCATCGCGGAGCGTGAACTGGACAGCGATGCCCGGCGCGCTGCGCTCATCGATCGCCTTCGGGAGATTTATGAGGGCCAGGGCATCGAGGTCTCCGACGCTGTTCTGGCTCAGGGTGTTCGCGCGCTTGAGGAGGACCGTTTTTCCTACACCGCCCCTGATCCCACGGCATGGCGCACGCGCCTCGCGCACCTTTATGTCACGCGGTGGCAGTGGGGGAAATATGTCCTCGGCGGGCTCGGTGCGATCGTTGCGCTGGCGGTGATCAATTACGCCTTCATCACATTGCCGGCGCAACGCGAGGCAGCGGCTGAGGCGCGTACCCTCGAGGCGTTGCCCAAGGTGCTGTCGGATCTGTCAGCCAGCGTGGCGGCCGAAGCGCAAGTGACCGGCGTTGCCGAAGACGCCGAGGCCATCGCAATGCGCGGGCAAAATGCCATCCGGCTCAAGGATGTCGCGGCCGCCCGCGCTGCGCGCGCCGAACTCGAACGCCTGTTGGCGCGGTTGCGATCCGACTATGAGATCCGCGTTGTCAACCGTCCCGGCACACTCTCAGGGGTCTGGCGCATACCAGAGAAAAATCCGGAGACATACAACTTCTATCTCATCGTTGAAGCCATCGACCCGGAAGGCAATGTCGTTGAGCGCGCTGTCACCAACGAGGAGACGGGGCGGCGTGAGACCGTCCGGCTTTGGGGCCAGCGGGTGGAGCGTGATGTGCTGGTGGACATCGAGGCGGACAAGAACGACGACGGCATCGTTCAGGCTGCCATTGTGGCCCGCAAGACGCGCGGTACGCTGGAGCCCAGCTGGCGCATCCCCGTGCGCGATGGTGCGATCACGCGCTGGTAAGCGACAGCAGTCGAGGGAGCGAGCATGGCCAGCGGGCGCCGCACGATCGCCGACATCGATGCCGCCACGCGGCGGTTGCGGGCGGAGGAAAAGCAAAAGGCCGACGCTCTGGAGGCGCGAAATTCGGCGCGCATGGCGCTGTTGAACCGGCGGACCGCGCTCTACCGTGAACTCGCACAAGACCGGGTCGAGAGCGCATTGAGCGATGGCGTGATCGATGAAGCCGATCAGGTGAGCGCAAAGGTTGCAGCGTTGCTGAAGGCGCGCAGTCGCTCCATCGATGCGCTCAAAGGCCGTGCGGCGGGACTGGAAGACGATCACGCCGAGGCGCTCGCCAAGCTAGAGACGACGGCGGAGGACATCGCGGAACTCGAGGAACAACTCGACGCTGCGGCCGAGGCCGCCCGCGTGGCGTTGATGGCCGATCCCGTTTTTGCTGCGAAGGTTGCCGAGGCCGAGGCGTCGCGCGCCACGTTGGACAGGGCCCGCACCAAGGCCGAAAGTGCACAGCAAGACCGTGCGGCGAAGGGCAAGGCCTACGAAAGCGACCCCCTCTTCATGTATCTCTGGCGACGCGGCTACCGCCAGAGCGGTTATGATCCCAACGCATTGATCAGGCTTGGCGACGATTGGGTCGCGGATCTGGTCGGCTATCAGGAGGCGCGCGCCAACTATGCCGTCCTCCTTGAAATCCCCGAGCGGCTGACCGAGCATTGCGAGCGCCTGGCAACGGCGTTGGAGACGCTGGATGCTGACATCGCATCGACCGTGGCAGCCCAGGTGGCGGAAAAATCTGACCTTGATCTGGCCTATGCGCTCAAGTCTGCCCGCGCGCGCGAGGAGACACAAAAGGAAGCGCTGGAGGCGCTCGATGCCGAGCGTGCCGAGGTGGCGGGTCTGCTCAACCGTTATGCGGAAGGTGCGGACGACGCATACACGGAGGCGCTTGCGTTGAGCGCGGCCTTCCTCGAGCGCGAGACCTATGCCGCCTTGCGGCGCGAGGCGCGTGCGACGCCTGAGCGGTCCGACGACGCGCTTGTGGAGGAAATCTCCGGCTTGACGCGGGAAATCAATACCGCGGAGTCGGACATCAATAGCCTCAAGGATGAACTCAAGGCGCTGTCCCGCCGGCGTGGCGCGTTGGTCGAGGCCGGGGCGCGGATGCGGCGCGCGCGTTACGATGATCCGGCATCGGTCTTCGAGCCCGATGAAACCATGGGCAACCTGTTGGAACTGCTGGTGCGCGGGGCGATCACCGCAGCGGAGTATTATATGCGCTCGCAAAGGGGGCATAAATGGCGCAGCCGCTCCGGCGATGGCTACCGTAAGCGTGGCGGCTTTCCGCCGTTCGGCGGCGGCTGGAGTGGCGGGGGGCGAGGTCGGTCCGGCCGCGGTGGCTTCAGTACGGGCGGCGGGTTCTAGAGCGTTTTCCAACAAACCCAGGTTCGCGGAGCGGTACTGGAAAACGTGCCAAAACAACACGCAACAGCGGTTGAGGCGAACCGAAAGTCGTCGAAAGCGCTTGAGATTCCCTCCGCTTCCGGTGGCCGCACCTGCTGCGCTGAATGAGCAGACCAACGGTGGGCGTGGCTGGCCTGCGCCTCCACTCGGGCCGGGCGGCTGCGAACATGCTGCACGATGAGGCGACCGATCCCGCGGTTTGGGGGCAACGACGCCCGGCGGCTTACCGACCTCCCAGTGCGCGGATGCTTTGCTCGATCACTTCGAGGTCCTGACGCCATGTGCGGTTGTTTGTTCGCGCCACGACAGGCTGGAGGATGGCGCGGGCTGTACGATACATCTCAATGGCAGACCGGCGATCGCGCAATCGCACATAAAGCTCGCCCAGCTTTGCGTAGTTGAGGGCCCGATCTGACGCGGTTCGCGCATTCGCCCCATCGCGTTCGGCCAGCCGGTCGCCGATATCCGCAGCCCGGCGGATCAGCCGCAGCGCACTTTCGATCCGCCGCTGATCGCGTTCAATATCGCCGACGCGTTGCAGTGAGAGCATTTGGCCACGTTGCCACAGGAAATTGTTCGG
>CAZGNQ010000095.1:0-11623 GCA_964527285.1 uncultured Hyphomicrobiales bacterium
CCTCCACCATCCGCGCATAGGCCTGGGCGTCGCGATCAAGCGTCTCCTGGCCGAGCGCTTCAACGTCCTCAATGGAAATGAGCCGCGCGTCGTCGTATTTCCGCATGCCGCGCGGATCATGGTAGATGATTTTTTCGATGCTCGGGATGCGGTCACCGAGCGTGAGAAACTTGTCGACTTGCTCCTCGTCCTCCGCGACCACGATGCGCGGCTTGGCATAATCGACCAGATAGAAAATCTCTTCTTCCAGAGTATCGCGATAAAACCCGAGGCTCATCGCCCGGCAGGCGTGCGTGGAAACTTCCGCCCACCCCCTTTCTGGCCGGTTGTCGCCGATGATGCCGACAACGTCCTGGGGCTGCAGGCCGAGCGCGCGAAAACCGAGCGCGAGGCGCGCCACGTGACCCTCGACTTGGGCCCACGTGAACGCCTGCCAGATGCCGAAATCCTTTTCGCGTTGGGCGACGCGGTGCGGGTCTGTTGCAGCATTGTGCGAGAGCAGCTTCGGCAGCGTGTCGTAGCGCGTAACGTCGACGAAGCCGGCCGGCGGTTGCGGCCAGCCAATGTCGTCTCCGCGCATATGCAACGTCTGGCCGTCGGCGTTTGGCGTGGTCAGCATGGCCTCACATCGCCTCCGCTTCTTCGTCGTGCAGCAACTCGTCCTCTTCGCCCAGATAGGCCCGCTGCACGTGCTCGTTGGCCATCACTTCGTCCGGATTGCCCGCGGCGATCTTCTTGCCGAAGTCGAGCACGATCACACGGTCCGAGAGGTCCATCACGACGCCCATGTCATGCTCGATCATCACGATGGTCATGCCAAGCTCGCGATTGAGATCGATGACATAGCGCGCCATGTCCTCCTTTTCTTCCAGGTTCATGCCAGCCATGGGCTCGTCCAGAAGGATCAGCTCAGGCTCGATTGCCATGGCCCGCGCCAGCTCCACGCGCTTGCGCAGTCCGTAGGACAATGTGCCTGCAGGCGCGTTGCGCACGTGCTGGATTTCAAGGAAGTCGATGATTTCCTCGACCTTGCGGCGGTGCTTTAACTCTTCGGTCTGAGCGCCTGTGAACCAATAAACTGCGCCCGTCAGGAAGTTGTTCTTCATCAGATGGTGGCGGCCGACGAGGATGTTCTCCAGAACGCTCATGTGCCCAAACAGGGCGAGGTTCTGAAAGGTCCGGCCGATGCCGAGGTGCGCCCGGTCGTTGATCGACCGGCGCAGCAGGCTCTCGCCGTGGAAGCGGATCTGGCCCTCGGTCGGGCGATAGCGCCCCGAGATGCAGTTCAGGAGTGATGTCTTGCCGGCGCCGTTCGGCCCGATGATCGAGAAAATCTCATTCTTTTCGACGTGGAAGCTGACATCATTGAGAGCGCGCACGCCGCCGAAACGCAGCGACACGCGGTCGACTTCCAATAAGCGACCGGTTGCCAACAACCAGTTCCTCCCCGGATCGAACGGGCGCGCCTCTTTGCGGGCGCTGCTCCGAATGCGCTGCAGGTCGTACCACTTGAGCCTGCGGCACCCAAGCTAAGCCGACCGGACGACGGTTTGTAAAGGGGTTGTGAAGAGCGCATTGGCGGCCTCCGGCCCAGGCATCGCCGTGGACGGTGTGGCATGCGCAGCGATGGCTCCACATACCCCCACATGGCGCCATCGCCCCATGCCGAGGGCTGGAACCGCTGCGGGCGCAGCGTGCCGTACGCCGCGTCTGCCGGTCAGCAACCCTTGAAGTCGGCCCGTCGTTTCTCCGCAAAAGCGGCCATGCCCTCTTTCTGGTCCTCGGTGGCGAACAGGGCATGGAACGTCCGCCGCTCGTACATGACGCCTTCTGTGAGCCCCACTTCCTGCGATCTGTCGATCTGCTCCAGCGCGACGATCGTGGCCGTTTTCGAGTATCCTGCGATCGTACGCGCGGCCGCTTGGGCTTCGGGCACCAATTCGTCAACCGGCAGCACTCGAGCCACCAGCCCGGCGCGCTCGGCCTCCTCGGCGCCCATGTTCCGCCCGGTGAGGATCATGTCGACCGCCTTTGCCTTGCCGACGAGGCGTGTCAGGCGCTGTGAGCCGCCCATGCCGGGCACCACGCCCAGTTTGATCTCCGGCTGGCCGAACTGCGCGGTTTGCGAAGCGAAGATCATGTCGCACATCATTGCCAGTTCACACCCGCCGCCAAGCGCATAGCCGGAAACCGCCGCAATCTTGGGCGTGCGCAAGCGGACGAACGCATCCCATCCGGAGAAAAAGTCCGCATGGAACATCTCCATGTAGGAGCGGTCCTTCATCTCCTTGATGTCAGCGCCAGCCGCAAACACCTTGTCGTTGCCGGTCAGCACGAAACAGCAGACGCCTGGGTCGCGGTCGAGCGGGGTGAGTTCGTCCACCAATTCGCGCATCACCTCAGAGTTCAGGGCGTTCATGGCGTCTGGCCGATTGAGGCGGACCGTGATGACGCGGTCGTCGCGCTCGATGAGGATGGTCGAAGGCATGGCGGCTCCCCGATAAGCGGTGTGAAAGAGGAATATCAGAACAAATGCGGTTATGAATTCGCCGTCCAGTCGCCACCGGGCGCGGGCGCAAGCATCTCGGCCACCCGTTCGGCCGTGATGGCTGCCGGATCGGTGACCGCCCACTTGGGCCGGCGGTCCTTATCGATGACGGCCGCGCGGATGCCCTCCATGAAGTCAGCGTGCTCCAGCGCGCGTGCGGTGAACCGATACTCCATGGTCACCGCCTCTTCCACGGTGCGGGCCGAACGCCCGGCGCGCACCAGCGCCAGGGTACAGGCCAACGAGAGCGGGCTGCCGCGCTCGATTGCGTTGAGCGTGGGCGTGGTGAAGGGATCATCGAGGCGCCGCAGGTGCGCGATGATGCCGGCGACGTCCTCACCATCGAAAACAGCGTCGATCAGGGGCCTGTGTTCCCCAAGGCGTGGCGCGGGTGCGTCGGCGGCGTGGTCGGCAATTGCTGCAACGTCCCCGGTCTCCGTCAAAGCCTGGATGAGGGTGCCGATGGCATCCTTCGGCACGAACGTGTCCGCAAAGCCCGTCAGGATCGCGTCACCCGCCTGCAGTCGCGCGCCGGTCAGGCCGCAATATTCTCCCAACCGTCCAGGTGCATGACCGAGAATGCGCGACCCTCCCGCATCCGGCACCAGCCCGATCCCACATTCCGGCATGGAGACGATCGTGCGTTCCGTCACGATCCGGTGCGACCCGTTGGACGACACGCCGACGCCGCCCCCCATGGCGATGCCATCCATGATGGCGACGTACGGCTTGGGGAAATTGGCAACCTTCGCATCGAGGCGGTACTCGGTCAGGAAATAATCCGCGGCATCGGCAAATTTGTTCTCCTGCCCCAGGGCATAGATGTGCTGAATGTCACCGCCCGCGCAGAATGCCTTGTCGCCGGCGCCCTCAACGATGACAACGCGGACCGCGGGGTCCTGCGCCCATGCGTCCAAGGTCGCTGCCACGTTGACCAGCATGTCGTAGGTCAGCGCGTTGAGCGCCTTGGGGCGGTTCAGTGTGATCCGCCCGGCGTGGCCGTCCTTGCGAACGTAGAGCTCTGCCTCCGCTCCGGTTTCAATCCCGCTTGTGCTCACGTCGCCTCCCCGCGCATTCATTCGCAGCGCTTTTCGTCCCATTGCGCTGGTCAATGCCGCGCTTGCCACCGCGCAATCAGCGGCCGTCTCGCTCTGCCAGCATTGCGCGCGCGATGATCACGCGCATGATCTCGTTGGTGCCCTCAAGGATCTGGTGAACGCGCAGATCGCGAACAATTTTCTCCACGCCGTAGTCCGCCAGATAGCCGTAGCCGCCGTGGATCTGCAGCGCCTCGTTGGCCACGCGAAATCCGACATCCGTGACGAAGCGCTTGGCCATGGCGCAGAACTTGGTGGCATCCGGCGCACCGCGGTCCAGCTTGTCGGCAGCCTGGTAGAGAAAGACACGTGCGGCCTGTAACTCGGTTTCCATGTCGGCGAGCTTGAACTGCACCGCCTGGAATTGGTCGATGGACTGGCCGAAGGCCTTGCGATCGCCGGCGTAGGCCAGCGCAATCTCCAGCGCCTTTTGCGCGCCGCCCAGCGAGCAGGCGGCGATGTTGAGGCGACCGCCGTCAAGCCCCATCATCGCATAGCGGAAGCCATGGCCTTCGGTTCCCAGGAGATTTGTCTTTGGGATGCGGGCGTCCTCGAAGATCACCTGCGCCGTGGGCTGGGCGTTCCAGCCCATTTTCCGCTCTTGCCCGCCAAAGCTCAACCCCGGTGTTTCCGCTTCGACAAGCACTGACGAGATGCCGCGCGGGCCATCCTCTCCGGTGCGCACCATTGCGACATAGAGGTCTGAAAATCCGCCGCCTGAGATAAAGGCCTTGGTGCCGTTCAGAACCAGATGATTTCCATCCGCAACGGCGCGGGTGCGCAGTGCGGCTGCGTCCGACCCGGAGCCGGGCTCCGTCAGACAGTAGCTGGCGATCTTTTCCATCCGGCACAGCGTCGGCACCCACGCCTCGCGCTGGTCAGGCGTGCCGAAGCTGTCGATCATCCAGGCGCACATGTTGTGAATGGACAGAAATGCCGCGACGGACGGACAACCTGTGCTCAGCTGCTCAAAGATCATCGCCGCGTCGAGACGCGTCAGCCCCGAGCCGCCGTGGTCCTCTGCGACATAGATGCCCGCCAGGCCCAACTCGGCCGCTTCGCGCAGGACGTCACCTGGCATGTGGGCCGCCTGATCCCAGGCGACGGCGTGAGGCGCGAGGCGTTCGTCGGCGAACGTGCGCGCCATGTCGACGATTGCGGCCTGTTCCTCGCTGGGCGTGAAGCACAGCATGATCTTTTTCTCCGTTCAGCGCGGGCTGGACGCGTTGCTTCCGGTGCCAGCGGGTGTGCAGGCGCAAGTGGCGCGGGTTGGTGCGGTGGGCGCAGTGCTCAGCGCGGCGCCATGCGCAGCGCGCCGTCGAGGCGGATCACGTCGCCGTTCAACATCGGGTTCTCGACGATATGGCGGGCCAGTGCGGCGAACTCCGCTGGGTCCCCCAAGCGCGAGGGAAATGGCACCGAAGCGCCAAGCGCTTCCCGGATCTCCTCGGCCAGACCCATCAGCATGGGCGTGCCGAAAATCCCTGGCGCAATCGTCATCACCCGCACACCTTCGCGCGACAGGTCGCGGGCCATTGGCAACGTCATGCCGACCACGCCGCCCTTTGATGCCGCGTACGCCACCTGACCGATCTGGCCCTCGAAGGCCGCAACGGACGCGGTGTTGATGATGACGCCGCGCTCGCCGTCGGCATTCAGCGGTTCGCCAGCCACCATTCCGGCCGCGCTTTGGCTGGCCAGATTGAAGGTTCCGATCAGGTTGACGGTGATGGTCCGGGCAAAGACGGCGGGATCATGGGCCACGCCCTTTGACACCGTCTTGATGCCCGGTGCGATGCCCGCGCAGTTGACGCAGATGCGCTCCTGCCCCTGTGCGTCGCGCGCCGCGTTGAGCGCCGCGCCGACCGAAGCCGGGGCGCTGACGTCGGCACGCTGGTAGATGGCGCCAAGGCTTTCTGCCGCCTGCGCGCCCTTGTCGTCATCAATGTCGAACAGGGCAACTGGTGCCCCTGCCGCGCGCAGCGCCGTGGCGACCGCAAGGCCTAGGCCGGACGCTCCGCCGCTCACCACGGCTGGTGTGGCTTGTGAAATATCCATCGTGGCGCTGCCCCTTTCAGCGTGTCCTGCCCTGGCAGATCATTCTTATTGTTGGGATCCCGCCGCGGCCGCGTCAGCCCCGCTCGAGAGCCAATGCCGTGCCTTCGCCGCCGCCGATGCAGATGGCGGCAAGCCCTCGCTGCGCATCGGCAGCCTCCATGGCGTGCAGCAGAGTCACGAGAATGCGTGCACCGGATGCTCCGATCGGATGGCCAAGCGCGCACGCGCCACCGTTCACGTTGATCTTTTCCGCAGGCACGCCGGTTTCCGCGCAAAACGCCATGGGCACCACGGCGAACGCCTCGTTCACCTCGAACAGATCGACACTGCCCACATCCCAGCCAAGGCGCTCCATCAGTTTTTGCGCCGCCGGCACCGGTGCGGTGGTGAACCATGCCGGGGCCTGCCCATGGCGGGCGTGGCCGCGGATCGTCGCGCGCGGTGACAGTCCACGGGCCTGCGCCGTGGAGCGGCGCATAAGGACAAGCGCTGCCGCGCCATCGGAGATTGAGGATGCGTTCGCGGCGGTTACGGTGCCGCCTTCGCGGAATGCCGGCTTGAGGGTCGGGATCTTGTCCGGTCGGGCGTTGCCGGGCTGTTCATCGACGGTCACCTGTGTCGTGCCCTTGCGCTCGCGCACCTCCACCGGCGTGATTTCGCGATCGAACGCACCGCTCGACTGGGCGGCCATCGCCCGCTCCAGGGAGCGCAGGGCATAGGCATCCTGCGCTTCGCGTGTGAACTGGTATTTTTCCGCGCAATCCTCGGCAAACGTTCCCATCAGCCGGCCCTTGTCATAGGCGTCCTCCAGGCCATCGAGGAACATGTGGTCCGTTGCCTGGGCGTGGCCCATGCGCGCGCCTCCGCGCATTTTGGCCAGCAGATAGGGGGCGTTGGTCATGCTCTCCATGCCACCTGCCACCACAATCTCGGCGGTGCCGGCGCAAAGCTGATCATGGGCGATCATCACCGCTTCCATGCCCGAGCCGCACATCTTATTGAGCGTGGCGGCGGGCACGTGGTCTGGCAGACCGCCGGCGAACGCGGCCTGGCGTGCCGGTGCCTGGCCCTGGCCGGCCGGAAGCACACAACCCATAATGACGTTGTCGATCGCATCTGTTGCATCGCCCAGCGGTGTCACCGCAGCGGCAATTGCCGCACCGCCAAGTTCCGGCGCGGTCGCGTTGGCGAAGCTCCCCTGCAGCCCGCCCATCGGCGTGCGGCTGGCGCTGACGATGACAACCGGATCGTCCATGGCCATCTCCCCTGGCGCGTGGTTCGGGCCTGACGGTGAGGCGCGACGTGAAATTGATGCGGCAGACACGGACGGCTGTCAAAGCATCGTCGGGGTCGCGTCGGAAACGGCAGGTGCTTGTTCACGCGCGGCGTGGCGCGCCATGGCGGCGTCGGCCGTGACAGGTGTGCCGCTGCGGCCACCAAATGTGGCTCGTTTTCTTGATTCTGCACAGTTGTCGCCCACTTGAGCTGTTGTACTTCCAAGGGCCGACTCAGATAATTTCATCGGCGAAACGCGCGTGCCGCATGCGGGCGCGCCCTTGGCGGTGTGGTCTCGTACACACGTCGGAGGGACATGGCTTTGACACGCATGTCTTTGCTCAACAGCCCACTTTTCCTGGGCTTTGAAGAGATTGAACGCCTCGTTGACCGGGTCGGCAAGGGCAACGAAGGGTATCCCCCCTACAACATTGAGCGTGTGCCGGCAGCAGGTGATGAGGGTGAACGGCTGCGCATCACGCTGGCTGTGGCAGGCTTCAGGCGTGAGCAGCTCGAGATCACTGTGGAGGACAACCAGTTGGTGATCCGCGGGCGGCAGGAAGACGAGCAGGATCGGGTCTATCTGCACAGAGGCATTGCGGCGCGGCAGTTTCAGCGCACGTTTGTGCTGGCCGATGGCATCACGGTGCAGAGCGCCGATCTGACGAATGGACTGCTGTCCATCGATCTCGTGAAGCCCCTGGCGGCGCGGACGATCCAGCAGGTCCAGATCAATGCAGGGGACTGAACGACAACGCATCAATGCAACGTGACTGCGCCAAGGGGCGACGTCTCAGATGCGCATGACGATATGCAAAAGGAAACCGAAGCGCTGAGCCGCAGCGTTTGCTTGATAACGGGACGGCGGGGCCGGGCACACACCGCGCCGGAGAATTTGGCTAAGGACAGCGCCCTGAGCGTGGCGCGCCAATGTGGCCAGAACAGACGACGGGGTTGCGTACCGGTGTGGTTGCACGCCAGCCGGACGGCATCGCGCTTACGAAGGAGACCAGCCATGCACAACAACGAGCGCGGACTGATTGATACGGACGACGTGACACCGTTCGAGCTTGCCCAGATCGGTGATGGCGAAGTGGCATACGTGAAGGAGCTGACGTCCAGCGAGGCCCAGAAGCTGTTTCCGTCGATCGAGGGCATTCCATCCGGCATCGCGTTGTTTGCGCTGCATTCGGCAGATGGCACGCCGCTGGCCCTGACTGACAGCCTGTCGGCGGCGCTGGCACATGCGATGGAGGATGATCTCGAGGTTGCTCCGGTGCACTGATGGTGCGCCAGACGGCGACCCAGAGGACGTCAAGTTCATCGACGATCGGGTGCCGACCGCACTGAAATACCGACATAAGAAAAGGGCGCCGCTGGGCGCCCTTTTTTTGTTCTCTTGGCCAGTCGCGGCCGTTGTAGCGAGAGTGCTGTCGACGAACCTCGGTTCGCCTGAACCGCCCTCGCTTGTCGTTTTGGGTCGTTTTCCCGTACCGTTCCGCGAAGCTGCTTAGCCGGAACCTCGCTAGGCTGCGTTGGAGGCTTTGGGCTCTGACAGGACCGCGAACAACGCATCATCGGTGATGCACTGCCGTAGCCGCGCAGCGGCAGCGGGCTCGCGCATTAGTCTGGAAATCCGCGAAAGGGCTTTGAGATGATCGGCGCCCGCTCCGGCTGGCGCCAGGAGCAGGAACACAAGGTCAACCGGCTCGTCATCGATGGCCTCAAAATCGACCGGCTGTTCGAGCCGGGCGAACACGACAACAATCCGATCGAGTGCGTCGAGCTTGCCATGCGGTATCGCAAGCCCGTTGCCAATGCCAGTGGAGCCCAGCCGCTCGCGCTGCATGACGACTTCGAAAACGTCTCTCTTGTCGATGCCTGTAATGTCCTGCGCGCACGCACACATGCGCAGAAGCACCTGCTTCTTGCTTTGGCACTTGATGCTGCTCAACACAGCCTGCGGCGAAATGAGGTCTCCGAGATCCATCGACCGGCCTCCTCCAGCGACAAAGCAGCGGCTTATCACGTCAACACGCCGCGCACAATCAGGCTGCTTGCTCGACCGGATCAATCCAGCCGATGTGGTTGTCGGCACGTCTGTAAACGATGTTGATCCGGCCGGTTCCCGCATTCTTGAACACGAGGCACTGTGCGTCCGCCAAGTCCATCGCCATGACCGCATCGCGGACGGAATAAACGTGCACGTCCGTTTCAATTTCAGCAATGATGACGGGGTTTGCCACCTCATCATCGCTCATTTCGGGAGCGGATGCGTCCAAATCCGTCCCGGTATTTTCGTCGTCGTCATTTTCATCATCGGCCGTGATCACATAGTCAACGGCCTTGCCGGGCACAACACCACGCCCGCCGTTTGATGGGCCGGCGTGGTGTTTGTTAACCAGGCGGCGCTTGTAACGGCGCAGACGTTTATCGATGCGCTCCAGTGCGGCATCGCAGCTTGCATAAGCGTCGCCCGCTTCGCCTGTCGCTTGCAGCAGCAGCCCCCATCCCAGCTGGATTGAGCAACTCGTCTTGAACATGTTGCGCTGTTTTTCAAATCTCACGTGGCCGGCCAGTTCCGTCGTTACATACTTCGAGACGACGTCGTGCAGCTTGTCATGGACGTGCTCACGCAGCGCCGCGCCAACGTCGAAATTCTTGCCGGTGATCTGGATCGTCATGTGAGCTCCAACGGTGATGTCCGATGGACGGTGGCCGACAGCGGCGTACGCTGCGGATCCCTGCGCGAGGACCCGACCGGGGCGCCCCCGCGCGCGCATCCGGGCACAGGGCGTCAGGCACACATCCATTGCGGCAATGTTATGCCAACCGGCATGACTGTCATGGAAAACTTGGTCGCCAGGAACAACGCACAACATGCGACCTTCGGATAATCGTGGGGAAAAGTGTATCCAATACAGTCTGATGATCTGTGATCACCTTGACATGATTGCGGGGTGGACGGCCGCAGGAGCCGGTCGCGTCGCTTCGGCGGGAGGGCGTCTGTGATGCTGTGCCCGCCATACATCGGCAGGAATTCGGCGTGTGTATTGCGGGGAAAACGATGGCTTGGATGCGGGTTTTGTCGGCCTCTCGCGCATGGCCGCACCCGGTGACACTGCCTGAGGCGCACGACCCGGGCCGAAGTTCGCACCAAGGGGGGCTCAGGCGAGGGCGTCGCGCGGTCGCATCAGCTTGCCAACCGCTCATCGGCCAGCATTCGTTTTTGGCGGCGTCGCTGCACCGATGACGGGATGTGCATCGCCTCGCGATACTTTGCCACGGTGCGCCGTGCGATATCGATGCCGGCCTCTTTCAGTTCCGCGACGATCTTGTCGTCCGAAAGGACGGCGGAGGCCGTTTCTGCATCGATGAGTTGTTTGATTTTATGTCGCACCGCTTCGGACGAATAGTCCAACCCCTCGCCATCGGCCGCAGAGATGGCGGAGGTAAAGAAGTATTTGAATTCGAACAGACCACGCGGCGTCGAAATGTATTTGCTGGATGTCACGCGGCTTACGGTTGATTCGTGCATGGAAATGGCGTCGGCGACGGTTTTCAAATTCAGCGGGCGCAAGTGTTCCACACCGTAAGTCAGGAAACCGTCCTGCTGGCGCACAATTTCGCGCGCCACTTTGAGAATGGTGCGCGCCCGCTGGTCGAGGCTCTTCACCAACCAGTTCGCGTTCTGCATGCAATCGGTCAAATAGGTTTTGTCGGACTGGGTGCGCACGCCGGCTGTCACGGTGGCGTAATAGGTGTTGTTGACGAGGACGCTCGGCAGCGTTTCGGTGTTCAGCTCCACGTGCCAGCCGCCGTCATTTCGTTGGCGCACATAGACGTCCGGCAGCACGGGCTGGATGGGCTCCGAGCCGAAGCGATGGCCCGGTTTGGGGTCGAGGGACCGGATTGTTCCAACGAGGGCGGCCAGGCCCAGCTTGTCCACACCAACCCGGCGACGCAGTTTTGGCAGATCGTGGGTGGCAAGCAGTTGCAGGTTGGCCAGCAGCACCTGCATCTGTTCGCTCAGCAGCCCGCGCTCGCGCAACTGCAGGCTGAGGCATTCGGCAAGATTTCGCGCGCCAACACCGCAAGGGTCGAACGATTGTAGCAGCTTGCAGCCGGCCTCGACACGATCGACGGCGGTGCCGAGTTGGTCCGCCGCTGCCTGCATATCGATGCGCAGGTATCCCGCCTCATCGACACTGTCGATCAGGTGTTCAACGATCGCCCGCATCGTGGTGTCCGGGGTGGAGAGAATGAGTTGGTCGAGCAGGTGGTCCCTCAGGGTCGCATCCTGGCTGACGAACGCCTCAAGATTGGCCTCGGAGTCGCCGCCATGACCGGATGCGGTGGCGTTGACGCGCATTGATCCCCAGTCCGAGCCGCCCGCGCTGTCGCCATTGTTCTGGCCCTGCAGGTCGGCGTACGAGGCCTCTGGGTCGATGTTAGCGTAATCAGTGTCGAGCTGGGTGCTGATGTCACTGCTGGTGCGCTCGCTGGCGATCCAGGTGTCGGCGCCGCTGTCGCCGGCAAGCGCATCGATGCGCTCGGCTGTGTCCGGCGAGCCCCCGACATGGTCCTCAAGCTCGCGGCCGCTGTCGCGTGAACTGCTGTCCGAAAAGCGGTCGCCGGCGGGCTC
>CAZGNQ010000096.1:0-11410 GCA_964527285.1 uncultured Hyphomicrobiales bacterium
GGAGTATGAGACGGACAATCGTCACTATGCGCATGTGGATTGTCCTGGGCACGCGGATTATGTGAAGAACATGATCACTGGTGCTGCGCAGATGGATGGGGGGATTTTGGTTGTATCGTCTGCGGATGGGCCGATGCCACAGACACGTGAGCACATATTGCTTGCGCGTCAGGTTGGGGTTCCTGCGCTTGTTGTGTTTTTGAACAAGGTTGATCAGGTTGATGATGAAGAGCTTTTAGAGCTTGTTGAGATGGAAGTCCGCGAGCTGTTGAGTTCTTATGATTTCCCTGGGGATGACATCCCGATTGTTAAAGGGTCAGCGCTTGCTGCGCTTGAAGATAGCGACACGACGATTGGCCGTGATGCGATATTGGAGCTGATGCGGAATGTTGATGATTATATTCCGCAGCCTGAGCGTCCTGTTGATCAGCCTTTTTTGATGCCTGTTGAAGATGTTTTTTCGATTTCTGGTCGTGGAACTGTTGTGACGGGTCGCGTTGAGCGTGGGATTATTAAGGTCGGCGATGAAGTTGAGATTGTCGGCATGAAGGACACGCAGAAGACGACGGTTACGGGCGTTGAGATGTTCCGTAAGCTTCTTGATCAAGGGGAGGCTGGGGACAATGTTGGCTGTCTGATCCGCGGTATTGACCGTACGGGAGTTGAGCGTGGTCAGGTATTGTGCCAGCCGGGATCTGTGACCCCGCATACGAAGTTTAAGGCTGAGGCCTATATTCTGACGAAGGAAGAAGGGGGGCGTCATACACCCTTTTTCACCAATTACCGTCCTCAATTTTATTTTCGGACGACGGATGTTACGGGCGTTGTGAACCTGCCTGAGGGTACGGAGATGGTGATGCCTGGGGATAATGTTGAGATTGATGTTGAGCTGATTGTGCCGATCGCCATGGAAGAGGGGCTGCGCTTCGCAATCCGTGAGGGTGGCCGCACGGTGGGTGCCGGCGTCGTGGCCAGCATCACGGAATAACTGACGACACTGCGGGCAGGGCGCCCTCGCTTCCGGCGGGGGCGCCCTGTGCTTTTTGCAGTTGGTCTGCCGGCCCGATTGGGCGGATCGGGCGGATGGATGGCTGCGATGGGAGCCCGTGACAGACGTCGCGGGCGGGTTTTGATCTGAGGGTTCTGGCCATGAACAGCCAAAACATACGTATCCGCCTCAAGGCGTTTGATCATCGCGTGCTCGACACGTCGACGCGCGAAATTGTGAACACTGCAAAGCGTACAGGTGCGGATGTGCGCGGGCCGATCCCGCTGCCGACGCGCATGGAGCGCTTCACGGTCAACCGTTCGCCGCACGTGAACAAGAAAAGCCGTGAGCAGTTCGAGATCCGCACGCACAAGCGCCTGCTCGATATTGTCGATCCGACGCCGCAAACCGTCGATGCGCTCATGAAGCTCGATCTGGCGGCCGGTGTGGACGTGGAAATCAAGTTGCAGGGCTGACGTTCAGGCGGCCGGGACGAACGAGACAGAGGCGCGGTGTAAAGGCCGCTTGATTTAAGCTCCGTTGGTTGCGCCCGTCTGGGTTGCTCCACAGAGCAGTGGGAAGGTGGAGCGTCCGATGCGCTCAGGTTTGATTGCACAAAAGCTGGGCATGACCAGGGTTTTCACGGCTGAGGGCGTGCAGATCCCCGTGACGGTGCTCAAGGTCGACCAGTGCCAGGTGGTGGCCCACCGCACTGCGGAGAAAAATGGCTACACGGCTCTTCAGCTTGGCGCGGGTTCGGCCAAGGTCAAGAATGTCAGTCGCCCGCGCCGTGGACAGTTCGCGGCCGCAAAGGTTGAGCCAAAGGCCAAGGTGGTTGAGTTCCGCGTTGCGGAGGAAAATCTGATCGAGGTGGGCGCTGAGCTGACGGCCGATCATTTCATCGCAGACCAGCGGGGCGACGTTACAGGCACCTCCATCGGTAAGGGATTTGCCGGCGCGATGAAGCGGCACAACTTCGGCGGGCTTCGCGCTTCGCATGGCGTGTCGATCTCGCACCGAAGCCACGGTTCGACGGGCCAATGCCAGGATCCCGGCAAGGTCTTCAAGGGCAAGAAGATGGCCGGTCACATGGGTGCGGCGCGGGTCACGACCCTCAACCTTAAGGTGGTGCGCACCGATGTCGAGCGTGGGCTGATCATGGTGCACGGCGCGGTGCCCGGGTCGGAGGGCACGTGGGTTTACGTCCGCGATGCGATCAAGCGGCCTCAGCCGGAGGGCGTTCCGCTGCCGGGTTCGTTCAGGGCGCCAGTGCAAGACGCTGGACCAGCGAGCGATGGTGCCGATGCTGCTGCGGGTGATGGCAACGACGCTGCGACCGAGGGTGGAGAATGATGTCTGACACCACAACCACACTCGCCGTGACCACGTTGGCCGGTGATGCCGCTGGCGAGATCGCTCTGCCGTCAGACGTGTTCGATCTCGATCCGCGGGCGGACCTGCTGCACCGCATGGTGCGTTACCAGCTCGCCAAGCGACAGGCTGGCACGCACAAGACGAAAGCGCGCTCCGAAATCACGGGCTCGCGGAGAAAGATCGTGCGCCAGAAGGGATCTGGCGGTGCGCGGCACGGCGACAAGAAGGTGGCTCAGTTCCGCGGCGGAACGAAAGCGTTTGGCCCGGTGCCACGCTCGCACGCGATTGATCTGCCGAAGAAAGTGCGTGCGTTGGCCCTGCGCCATGCATTGTCGGCCAAGAAGCGTGCTGGCGAGTTGGTCGTGATCGATGATGCCGCGCCGGCGTCGGCCAAGACGAAGGATTTGAAGCTGCATGTTGCCAAGCACGGTTGGCGGTCGGCTTTGATTGTGGGCGGCCAGGACGTGCCAGAGGCGTTGCAGTTGTCGGCGCGCAATCTGCCGGAGATCGACGTTCTCCCGGTGCAGGGGATCAATGTCTACGACATCCTTCGCCGCGACCAATTGGTGCTGACGCGGGCGGCGGTCGATGCATTGGTGGCGCGCTTTGAGGGTCAGACCGCAACGAAGGCCGAAGGGGTTGACGCATAGGCCGAGGTGGCGTGCCGCGGCACCATAACAGCGATCATGCGACAATGGCTTCGGGCGCGATGAAGACGCGACAGGAGCCGAAGAGTTCATTCGGGCGGCGCGATGCGCCAAACGGCGATGGAAGTGAATTAGGCAATGAGTGTCACAGAGCTCCAGGCTTATGACGTGATCATCGCGCCGGTGATTACGGAAAAATCAACCGAGATCTCGGAATACAATCAGTTTGTTTTCGAGGTGGCGGACTGGGCCACGAAACCCCAGATCAAGTCGTCAATTGAGCTGCTGTTCAATGTGAAGGTGCGTGCCGTCAACACGCTCAATCGCAAGGGCAAAGTGAAGCGCTTTCGCGGACGGCTCGGTCGGCAGTCCGACATGAAAAAGGCAATTGTGACACTTGAGTACGGTCACTCAATCGATATCGCGACCGGCATCTGACGCCCCACTGATTGTCTTAGGAGCGGTTGGCTGACGAGCAGTTGGCGGTGTTGAATAACTGACGACGTTGAAGAGGCTGCGGCGAAGACGTGCAGTCGCTACGAGAATAGGGAAGTTGGTCCGGGATGTAGCGACTGCAGCGATGCTGTCACGTCACGGCTCACCACAAATGACCACCCTGGCCGGGTAAGACTTTTGAAAGCGCTGCGGCGCGGAGTTCGACAATGGCATTGAAGACATTCAAACCAGCGACGCCGGGCCAGCGCAATCTTGTGCTGATCGACCGCTCGCAGTTGTCCAAAGAAAAGCCGATCAAGAGCCTCACCGAGGGGCTCACCAAATCGGGTGGACGCAACAACAACGGCCGCGTGACCGCGCGCCGGATTGGTGGCGGCCATAAGCGGACCTACCGCAAGGTGGACTTCAAACGGCGCAAGTTCGATGTGCCGGCAACGGTTGAGCGACTGGAGTACGATCCGAACCGGACGGCCTTCATTGCTCTGATCAAATACAAAGACGGTGAGCTGTCCTATATTCTGGCGCCCCAGCGTTTGAGCGTTGGCGATACGGTCATCGCCGGCTCCAAGGTGGACGTCAAACCGGGCAATGCGATGCCGTTGTCGGCCATGCCGATCGGCTCGATCGTGCACAATGTTGAAATGAAACCTGGCAAGGGTGGTCAGATCGCGCGTTCCGCCGGGACCTATGCGCAGTTGTCTGGTCGCGACCAGGGCTATGCGATCATGAAGCTGTCGTCCGGTGAAACCAGGATGGTGCGCTCGGAGTGCATGGCGACGATTGGCGCGGTGTCCAACCCGGACAATTCCAACACGAAGCTTGGCAAGGCCGGCCGTAACCGCTGGCTTGGCAAGCGCCCATCTGTGCGCGGTGTGGCCATGAACCCTGTCGATCACCCCCACGGCGGCGGTGAGGGACGGACGTCCGGCGGCCGGCATCCTGTGACACCATGGGGCAAGCCGACGAAGGGCAAGCGGACGAGGTCCAACAAAACGACGGACCGACTGATCGTGCGCAGCAGGCATTTGCGCAAGTGAGTTTGACGTCGCCTCTGCATCGTTGGGGTGGCGGATGGAATATGGGGTGTGAAACGCGCATGGCGCGCCCCCGATGGTGACGTTGAAAGGCAAGGTGCGATGGCGCGCTCGTTGAGAAAGGGTCCGTTCGTTGACGGCTATCTGCTGAAGAAGGCAGAGAAAGCGCGCGAATCCGGCCGCAAAGAAGTGATCAAGATCTGGTCGCGCCGTTCCGTGATCATCCCGCAGTTCGTCGGGCTGACCTTCGGGGTGTACAACGGCCAGAAGCACGTGCCTGTGCTCGTTTCCGAAGACATGGTCGGGCACAAGTTCGGAGAATTCTCACCGACCCGGACCTACTACGGTCACGGGATCGATAAGAAAGCAAAGCGGAGGTAATCGTGGGCAAAGAACAGCGCGAACGCGTTCTGGCCGAAAACGAGGCCCGCGCCGTCAATCGCTTCATGCGTGTTTCGCCACAGAAGCTTAATCTGGTGGCACAGATGATCCGCGGTCAGAAGGTCGAAAAGGCGCTTGCCGATCTGACGTTCTCGCGCAAGCGGATCGCGCACGACGTGAAGAAGACATTGCAATCGGCGATTGCGAACGCTGAAAACAACCACAACCTCGACATCGACAGTCTTGTCGTGTCGGAGGCGTTTGTCGGCAAGAAGATCATCATGAAGCGGTTCCGGCCGCGCGCACGTGGGCGCGTCGGGCGCATCCATAAGCCGTTTTCGCAGCTCACCGTTGTCGTTCGCGAAGGCGACACGCTGGCTGACGCAAGCTGAGCCAGACGCCGGAACCTTTAGGATCAGACGGGCAGGTCATGGGACAGAAAGTCAATCCGGTCGGGATGCGCCTTGGCATCAACCGCACGTGGGACAGCCGTTGGTTCGCCAACACGGCGGATTATGGCCTGTTGTTGCACCAGGACCTGGCGATCCGTGACCACATCATGCAGCAGCAGCGTGCTGCCGGCATTTCCAAGGTGGTGATTGAGCGGCCGCACAAAAAATGCCGCGTGAATGTGCACACAGCGCGCCCGGGCATCCTGATCGGCAAGAAAGGCGCGGACATTGAGAAGCTGCGCAAAGAACTGTCGTCGCTGACGGATTGCGAAGTGAACCTCAACATCGTCGAGGTCCGCAAGCCTGAATTGAATGCAACGCTCGTCGCCGAGGGGATTGCGCAGCAGCTTGAGCGTCGGGTTGCGTTTCGCCGGGCCATGAAGCGTGCGGTCCAATCCGCGATGCGCATGGGTGCAGAGGGCATCCGCATCAACTGCGCGGGGCGTCTGGGCGGTGCAGAGATTGCGCGCACGGAATGGTATCGCGAGGGGCGTGTGCCGCTCCACACGTTGCGGGCTGATATTGATTACGGCACGGCCCGCGGCGAGACGGCCTACGGAACGATTGGCATCAAGGTTTGGGTTTATAAGGGCATCATCCTTGAGCACGATCCCATGGCGCATGACCGTCGCGCGGCGGAGGGTCCGGAAGGCGGTGGGCGCAACCGTGGGCCGCGCCCACCACGTGGCGACCAGAACTGATAAGATGACGGTGAGAATTGTTCTCCGTTTGCGCTTTCGAGGCGCAACGCTGAGCGAAAAGGAGGGTTGAGATATGCTGCAGCCCAAGCGCACAAAATTCCGCAAGGCCCATAAGGGTCGCATGCGCGGTATTGCCAAAGGCGGTTACGAGCTCAACTTCGGTTCGTTCGGCCTGAAGGCCATGGAGCCTGAGCGGATTACGTCGCGACAGATCGAAGCCGCGCGCCGGACGATGACGCGCCACATGAAGCGCGCAGGCCGCGTCTGGATCCGCGTGTTCCCCGATCTGCCAGTGTCCAAAAAGCCGACAGAGGTGCGGATGGGTAAGGGCAAGGGTTCGCCGGAATACTGGGCTGCGCGTGTCCATCCCGGACGGATCATGTTCGAAATTGACGGGGTCGCGGAGCCACTGGCGCGCGAGGCTCTTTTACTTGCGGCAGCGAAACTGCCGATCAAGACACGGATTGTGGTGCGTCCGGGCGTTTGACCTGGATGCTTCGGAGCGTGCTTTCGCTGGGAGATTGAATGCGTGCGGTCAACCGGGCGCATCCAAAGCGGGCCCGGCATTTGGATCGATGGTTTTTACCCGCCAGCCGGGTGGGTGAATGGAGACGGTGATGAAGGTTCAAGAGGTGCGCGATCTGTCTGACGATCAGCTTGACGACAAGTTGCGCGAACTCAAGCGTGAGCAGTTCAATTTACGTTTTCGCGCGGCTACGGGTCAGTTGGAAGACACCGCGCGCTTTCGCATTTTGAGACGGACGATTGCGCGCATCAAGACAATAGCTCGTCAGCGCCAACGCGCAAAAATCACCGTTGAGGGTGAGCCGGCATCTGTCGCGGCTGAATAGGGAATGCTCAGCGCCGTCTGAGCTGGTCGGCAATGGCTGACCAAGAGCATAAGAGATCGGGTGGCCGTGGCTCATGAGTGCGGCAACCAAAGAAAGGTTCAAGGGACAAACACATGCCGAAGCGTATTCTTCAGGGCGTGGTCGTGTCTGACAAGAACGACAAGACAGTCGTGGTTCGCGTGGAGCGCCGCTTCACACATCCGCTTTTGAAAAAGACTGTCCGCCGTTCCAAGAAGTACCACGCCCACGACGCGGACAATGTCTTCAAGGTTGGAGACATCGTCCAGATTCAAGAATGTCTGCCACTGTCGAAGAACAAGCGATGGGCTGTGTTGCCCAGGGCTGAGACAGCGCCGGCAGGCTGACGTTGCGGTGACGACCGGGCGAACGGTCCGCCGGTCGGGATGAGGCGAATGGCGGTGGGCCGGACAGGCGTTTAAAGCGTTTGTTGCGGTCAGGCCAATGGTATTGGAGCGGTATGGCGTGCTGCCCGGCATTGGCCGGAGGTGCGCAGACCCCATTAAAGTCAGGGCTTGGACATGATCCAGGACGAAACAAACCTCGACGTTGCCGACAACTCAGGCGCGCGTCGTGTCCAATGCATTAAGGTGCTGGGTGGTTCAAAGCGCAAGTACGCCCACATCGGTGACGTGATCGTCGTGTCCGTGAAAGACGCCATCCCAAAGGGCCGGGTCAAGAAAGGCCAGGTCATGAAGGCGGTGGTCGTGCGCACCGCAGCACCTGTACGTCGGCCGGACGGCAGCATCATCCGGTTCGATCGCAACGCCGCCGTGTTGGTCAATAACAACCGTGAGCCAATTGGCACGCGCATTTTCGGGCCGGTGACCCGCGAGTTGCGCGCCAAGAGCCACATGAAGATCGTTTCTCTCGCGCCGGAGGTGTTGTGATGGCCAGCAAGCTCAAGCGCTCAGACGGTTTTGATCGCTCCAAGCCGATCAAGCTGAAGGTCAAGAAGGGCGATCGCGTAGTGGTCCGTGCTGGCCGTGACAAGGGCAAAGTCGGCGAGGTGCTGAAGGTGCTGCCGGCTGAAAACCGCGCGATCGTCAATGGCGTGAACATGGTGCGCCGCCATCAGCGCCAGACGGCGCGCGATGAAGGCGGCATCATCTCCAAGGAAGCGTCCATCCACATTTCGAACCTTGGCATCGAGGACCCGGACAACCCCGGAAAGCCGGTCCGCGTCGGCTTCAAGGTTTTGGAAGACGGTCGCAAGGTGCGTTTTGCCAAAGGTTCGGGCGAGGTGATCGATGTCTGAACAAGCTGCAATTGAAAACGGTGCCGCGAGCGCAGGTCGTGTGCCGCGCATGCGCAAGATCTACGACGAAACAGTGCGCGGTGCGCTGCAGGAGCAGTTCAACTACGCCAACACCATGCAGGTGCCGCGGCTTGAGAAGGTCGTCATCAACATGGGCATTGGCGACGCCGTGAATGACCGCAAGAAGGTCGAAAACGCGGTGAACGACCTTGCCTTGATTGCCGGGCAGAAGCCGGTCACCACACACGCGCGCAATTCAATTGCAGGATTCAAGCTGCGCGACGGCATGGCGATCGGTTGCAAGGTCACGTTGCGCCGCCAGCGGATGTATGAGTTCATCGACCGCCTTGTGACGATTGCCCTGCCCCGCGTGAAAGACTTCCGCGGATTGAACCCGAAGAGCTTCGATGGCCGCGGCAACTACGCCATGGGCATGAAGGAGCACATCGTGTTCCCCGAGATTGATTACGACAAAGTGGATGAGGTGCTCGGCATGGACATCATCGTCTGCACCACAGCACCGACGGATGACGAAGCGCGCGAACTTTTGCGCGGCCTTAACTTTCCGTTCCGCAAATGAACCTGATTGCGGTCGGCGCGATGCCGAGCGCACGCGATATGTAAGCGAAGAGCTGGAGCTGAACGTGGCAAACAAAAGCTCGATTGAAACCAACCTGCGGCGCATGGAGCTTGTGGCAAAGTACGCCCGAAAGCGTGCGATGCTCAAGGGGATCATAAACGATCCGGACACCTCGCGCGAAGAGCGGTTCAAGGCGGTCCTGAAGCTGGCGGAGTTGCCGCGCAATTCGTCGCCGACACGCGTGCGCAACCGGTGCGAAGTGACCGGCCGCCCACGTGGCTTTTATCGCAAGCTCAAGATGTCGCGTGTGGCTTTGCGGGAGTTGGGCAACCAGGGTCGCGTGCCGGGCATGGTGAAGTCGAGCTGGTGATGCCCTCAGGCGAGGATGCGGGTTGCTGCCAGCGCCTTGCTCATATTGTTTTGGTGAGACCCGTCCGTAAGCCCGATGCGCAAAGCCGCGGGAACTCGGGGTCTTTGAGGAGAACGGTCAATGCCCGTTTCTGATCCGATCGGTGATTTGTTGACGCGGATCCGCAATGCACAGCTGCGTCGCAAATCGAAAGTACTGACGCCCGCATCCAAGCTGCGCGAACGCGTTCTCGATGTGCTGCAGGATGAAGGCTACATTCGCGGATATCTGCGCACCGATTACGATAACGGAAAGTCGGAAATCGAGATCGAATTGAAATATCACAACGGTGAGCCTGTGATCCGCGAAATCAAGCGGCTCTCAAAGCCGGGCCGTCGCGTGTACTCCGCCGTGCGTGATCTGCCGACGGTGGCCAACGGCTTGGGTGTTGCCATCCTGTCGACGCCGAAGGGCGTGATGTCGGATACCCGCGCACGTGAGGAAAACGTGGGCGGTGAGGTGCTCTGCAGCATCTTCTAATGGCCGCTTCGTGCTCGGTGGACGTGACGGCGCCGCGGCGGTGCTTGCGTCTCGCACCCCGTGACGAGGATGGGCGATGACTGCGAAGCCCGGCGCTGCGCCCATGGGGCGAACCATGGGCGAACGGCCGGACGGATTGATTGAGGGACATGCACCATGTCGCGTATTGGAAAACAGCCGGTGGCGGTGCCGGACAAGGTCGATCTCAAGGTCGTTGGCCAGACCGTGACAGCCAAGGGCCCCAAGGGCGAACTTCAAGTGACGCTCGTCGATGAGGTGAGTGTCGCGATTGAGGACGTTGGGGTCGTCGTGCGCCCGCGTGCCCAGACGAAAAAGGCGCGCTCCATGTACGGCATGTCGCGCACGCTCGTGCAGAACATCGTGACAGGCGTGAGCACGGGCTTCACCAAGACGCTGGAGATTACGGGCGTCGGTTACCGCGCGCAGATGAAGGGCAAGGATTTGTCCCTGGCGCTCGGCTACAGCCACGACGTGGTCTACCCGGTCCCCGCTGGGATTGAGATCACGACGCCGAAGCCGACGGAGATCGTCATCTCCGGGACAGACAAACAGCGTGTCGGTCAAGTTGCCGCCGAGATCCGCCAATGGCGCTCGCCTGAGCCCTACAAGGGCAAGGGCATTCGCTATCAGGGCGAGTACATTTTCCGTAAGGAAGGCAAGAAGAAGTAATTCCCGGGAACGGACGGTGCCCATGGTGCCGGCGTTCGGATCTGGCATGTTTGCCTAACGCATTTGGAGGAGCGGTGCCTGACCGCTTGAAGTGATGAAAGCTCGTCTGACACCCGACCAGAAGCGCGTTGCGCGCATCCGCAAGCAGATCAAGAAGCGTGCGAACGGCCGGCCGCGCCTGTCGGTGTTCCGGTCATCCAAGCACATTTATGCGCAGGTGATTGACGACGCTGCTGGCCGCACGGTGGCTGCGGCGTCATCTCTCGATGCCGATTTGAAGGGCCAGCTTAAAACGGGCGCTGATATCGATGCCGCTGCTGCCGTTGGCAAACTGGTGGCCGAGCGCGCCAAGAAAGAGAATGTTGACAAGGTCGTCTTCGACCGCGGCGGCTACATGTTCCACGGGCGGGTCAAGGCGTTGGCCGATGCGGCGCGCGAAGGCGGGCTGGACTTCTGATAACTGCGCGGCCCGAACGGCTGGCGGACTTTGACAACACCTCTGAGGGGCTTGGCGCGGTGCGCTGCCCCGGCGGAGGAGACAAGAGGATTGGCAAGTGGCACGTGAACCGGGACAACGCGACCGTGGCGACCGGAAGGATCGGGACCGGGACGAGCGCGACAGCGAGTTTGTCGACAAGCTCGTGCACATCAACCGCGTGGCGAAGGTTGTGAAGGGCGGCCGTCGTTTCGGTTTCGCAGCACTTGTGGTCGTGGGTGATCAGCGCGGACGCGTGGGCTTCGGTCACGGCAAGGCGCGCGAGGTGCCTGAGGCAATCCGCAAGGCGACCGAGAGTGCCAAGCGCACCATGATCCGTGTGCCGCTGCGCGAGGGCCGTACGCTGCACCATGACGTGGCCGGCCGCCACGGTGCGGGCAAGGTGTTCCTGCGGGCAGCGCCTCCAGGAACCGGCATCATCGCAGGCGGTCCGATGCGCGCCGTGTTCGCGACGCTGGGCGTCCAGGACCGCCTCGCTCTCCTGGGCGCGCAGCTACCCGTCTCCCGGCGCCCCGGGCTCCGCGCCCCCGCCCCCCACGGGCGCGCCGGGGCCCAGATCCCGGGCCCGCACGCGAGAGGTCTCGGCCAGCAGCAC
>CAZGNQ010000097.1:0-11281 GCA_964527285.1 uncultured Hyphomicrobiales bacterium
CCAACGGCGTCTTCGAGGGCCTGCCGGGCGGCAACCTGGACATGGCTTGGCTCGGCGCGTCTGGCTACGCCAAGGTCTACCTGACGGACCCGGAAGCTGTTGAGCCGGTCCTCGTCAAGATCAACACGGACGGCGGCTACGGCTACTACTCCGTCGGTTTTGCCCGCAAGGACAGCGGCATCAAGAACCTGGACGACATGAAGGACAAGGTCTTCGGCTTCGGCGACCCGAACTCCACGTCCGGTTACCTGATCCCCTCCATCGAGATCCCCAAGCAGGGCTACTCCATGAAGGCTGGCGAGCACTTCGGCGACGTGAAATTCACGGGCGGCCACGAGCAGACGATCGTTGCTGTTGCTAACGGTGACATCGACGGCGGCGTGACGTGGGCTGACGGCCTGGGCAACTGGGAAGACGGCTACAACTCTGGCGCTCTGCGCAAGGCCGCTGACGCTGGTCTCGTTGACATGACGCAGCTTGTTCAGATCTGGCAGTCGCCGGTGATCCCGGAAGGCCCGATCGTTCTGCGCAAGGCTCTGCCGGAGAAGGTCAAGCTGATGATGGTCGGCATGATGGCTTCACTCGCTTCCATGGACCCTGAGTGCGCTTACGGCTTCATGGCTGGTGAAGTGAAGGGCATCGCTCCGATCGGTCACGAAGCTTACACGGCGATCATCGAAGCACGTAAGCTGAAGTCCAAGAACTAATCAGCTGACGCCTCTTCGCATCGACAGCGTCCCGCCTGCTAACGCGCGGGCGGGGCGTTTCACTGAGGAACGTCGTCAGGACCGACGGGATCGACCACGATGGCTGTGACCGACCTCGCGCGTATCGAGGCTGACATCCACGCTGCGGAGCGCGCCCGCGGACTTTACACGACGATCCTTGTCCTGCTGGCCGTGGCTGTTCTGGTCGCTGGCTTCCTGCAGGCTGATTCAATGAATTCGGGCGGGTTTTGGGCCGGCCTTGAGAAGTTTTTTGAGTATCCCGGCGAGATCGCCGCAGAGGCCGTTCAGGCGGGCCCTGCTTTTCTCGAGCTGCTGTGGCGCTTCATGCCAGCGCTGATCGAAACTTTGAACATCGCGCTCGTCGCGACGATCCTGGGCGGCCTGCTGGCGATGGTGCTCGCATTTGCCAGCACGCGGAACTTGAACGTCTGGCCGCCGCTGATCCCGGTCGTGCGCCGCACGATGGACATCATGCGCGCCTTCCCGGAGCTTATCATCGCGCTGTTCCTGATCTTCGTGTTCGGCTCCAGCCCTGTGCCGGCGATGATCGCCGTGGCGTTTCACACCGCCGGCGCACTCGGCAAGCTGTTCTCTGAGGTCAACGAGAACATCGATACCAAACCGATCGAGGGCCTGCAGGCGTGCGGCGCGAACTGGATCCAGCGGTTGCGTCATGCTGTGCTGCCGCAGGTGCTGCCGAATTATCTCAGTTATTTCCTGCTGCGCCTTGAGATCAATGTGCGCGCCTCGGCCATCCTCGGCTTTGTGGGGGCTGGCGGCATCGGCTCAGAGTTGCGCCGCACCATTGGCTGGGGGCAGGGCCAGCACGACGAGACGGCTGCGCTGTTCGTGCTCTTGTTCGTTTCGATCATGGTGATCGACCAGATTTCGTCTGCCCTGCGCGCCCGCCTCACGGGCGGGGCCACACAACTTTAGGGGTGGCAGCGATGTCGTCACACGCACACGCCCATGCCGGGGAGGCCAGTGCGCCGGATCTGGCGACCGTCGCAGGCGCGGTCTCATCCAAATTCTGGATCACCATCGCCGTTCTGGTGACGACACTCGGTTATCTCACCTACACGTGGTTCGCGTTTGACGTGCCCGCGCTCATCGAGCGCTCCAAGCCCGAGCGGGCCGGACTGCTGGCGACCGACGCGGTCGCCTACAAAGTGCACGTCACAAAGTTGCTGCGCCGCGAGCGGCTCGACGTTGCCATCGAAGGTGAGCGCACATCGACATATGAAACACCGCCCGCCTGGGTGCGACAGGACGGCAATGACGCTGTCGTCGACCTCGGTGATGGCTACAGCGTCGACATTGCCGGGCGGACGGTGAAGTTCACCATTCCCGATTACGGCCTGATCACCATCGTTTCGGGGCAGCGCGGCGTCGACGTGACGCTTCCCGAAGGCAAACCGGTGCCGGACTGGATCCGCGGCGACAGTTCCAAGTTTGACGCCCGCCCGACCCTCAAGCGCCGCGTCCAGGTCTCGCGCGCAAAAATCGAGGTCCACCGTTACTTCTGGGGTTGGGAGAATTTCTTCTTCCCGTTCCGCTCGGGGCTTCAGGCCTATTCCTGGGGTGAGCTGTTCACTCTGGCGACCAGCTCCACGGCGCAGCGCCTGGATCCAGAAGTCTCGAACGCGTACTACATCTGGAATGCGTTCTGGACCAATCCGGACTGGCAGCACGGCAACGTGTTCGTCGCCCTGCTTGAGACGATTTTGATGGCGGTGCTGGGCACAGCGGTCGCCGCACTGGTGGGTCTGCCACTCGCGTTCATGGCCGCGTCCAATTTCACACCGTCTTCGGTGGTACGTTTCGGTGTGCGCCGGCTGTTCGATTTCCTGCGCGGGATCGACATGCTGATCTGGTCGCTGATCTTCATCCGCGCGTTCGGTCTCGGCCCGCTCACAGGTGCGCTAGCCATCGCGTTCACGGACACCGGCACGCTCGGCAAGCTGTTCTCTGAGGCACTGGAGAACATCGACAAGAAGCAGGTTGAGGGCGTGACGGCGACGGGGGCCAACCGTGTGCAGCGCTATCGCTTCGGCGTGATCCCGCAGATCCTGCCCGTGTTCGTGTCACAGGCGCTCTACTATCTGGAATCGAACACGCGCTCGGCCACCGTCATCGGTGCGCTGGGGGCCGGCGGCATCGGGCTTATCCTGGTGGAGACGATCCGCACCAGCCGCGACTGGGAGAACACGCTCTATATCATCATCCTCACCGTGCTGGTGGTGATCGCGATGGACATGTTCTCCAGTTATCTGCGCCGCAAGCTGATCCAGACTGAGCGGTAAAAGGGTCCTGACGGGCGCCATTTCACGCCTCGCTTGTGGGCGGTGAGCGCATGGTTGCCAGCCGGCGTCATCGGCCCCCATACCTCGCGTCTCACGTCTTCTGCCCGAACAGTCGCCCCCGATCACGCGGACGGACCCTGCACGCGGACGGGCCCTGCGAATGCTCTGGTCCAGCTGACGCGGAAACGCTGGACCCCCGCCCCTCTCGGGTTTGTTCCCTCATCTCCCGCTTCAGTTGATCGCACCTGAAGCCGGTGCACGCTGCGGCGGAGGCGCAGGCGGCGCAGACCGCTTGCAGCCCGGCGCGATCCGTCGCATGGCACGTGAAGGTTTCGTCCCCGCCCGTGATCGTCAGCCGCGCTGCCAATGCTCCTCAAGAACATCCTTGTCTTCGACATCCTGGCCAAGGCGGCGCTGGGCGCTGCACTGCTTGCTGTCCCCCGGGTTACGCTGATCGTGGCCGGGCTGCCGCGGGGTGATCAGTTTCTGCTGGCGCGCATTCTGGGCAGCGTCCTGCTCGGCATCGCCGGCGCCGCGCTGCTGCAACTCGATCGCCACACGCCCATCGGCCTTGGCGCCCATGGCCTTGCCGCCATCAATCTCACATGTGCCGTCGCGCTTATTTCCATCCTGATCCTGCCCAATCCATTCAATGCGCTTCGCGGTCGGCTCTTGCTTTGGGCGCTGGCCCTCGTGATGGTCATTCTCGGCGTTTCGCAGATTCTACTGCCGGCGCCCCGCGGTTGACGCAGCTCGCGCACCATCCGCGCCACGCGGGCGACGACGGGCGAGCGCGCGCCCAGGAGGCCATCCATGCAAACATTGCGCGACGTTCTGGCGGCGATGGCCCTGTCGAGGGTCGTGTCACGGCTGCTGATCTGGCCGCGCGGTCTCGGCACGAGCGACGTACGCTCGCCGACGTTGTTTTTGATGCTGCTCGCCGCGGCGATGAGCCTGTCGCATCAAACCTGGATGACGCTGCTGAACAATTTTGCGGTCACTGCTGTGGATTTCACAGGCCGCGAAATTGGCATTCTGCAGTCGATCCGGGAGATCCCGGGTTTTCTGGCGTTTGGCGTGGTGTTCCTGCTCTGGGTGATGCGGGAGCAGACGCTGGCGCTTGTTTGCCTGCTGGTGCTTGCCATCGGCACCGCTGCAACCGGTTATTTCCCGAGCGAGTTGGGCTTTTATGCCACCTGCCTGATCATGTCGATCGGCTTTCATTTCTATGAAACGGCACAGCAATCGCTGTCCCTGCAATGGTTCGAAAAAGAAACCGCACCGCGCGAATTGGGGCGGGTGCTCGCTGCCGGGTCATTCGCCTCGCTGGCCTGTTATGGGATGATCTATATCACCTGGAGCGGACTGGGGCTTGCCTTTGAGCATGTTTATCTGCTGGCAGGTTTGATCACGGCTGGCATTGTTGTTTATGCTTGGCGCACGTTTCCGCAATTCCCGCAGCCTGTTGTGCAGAACAAGGGGCTGATCCTGCGCCGGGACTATTGGCTGTATTACGCGCTCACCTTCATGTCTGGCGCGCGCCGGCAGATCTTCATCGTTTTTGCCGGGTTCCTGATGGTGGAGAAATTCGGCTATTCGGTCACGGCCATCACGACGCTCTTCCTGCTCAATCACCTGATGACGATGCTGGCGGCACCTTACATCGGACGGCTGATCATGGTGATCGGTGAGCGCCGCGCGCTGATGATCGAGTATGTCGGCCTGATCGGCGTGTTCGTGGCCTACGCCTTTGTCACCGACCCGTACGTCGCCGGTGCGCTTTACGTGATCGACCATGCGTTTTTCGCCATGGCGATCGCGATGAAAACCTATTTCCAGAAAATTGCTGACCCGGCCGACATGGCGCCCACGGCGGGGGTGGCGTTCACCATCAACCACATTGCGGCGGTGTTTCTGCCCGTCGCGCTGGGCTTTGTCTGGCTGCAATCATCGGCGGCGGTGTTCCTCATCGGCGCCGGATTTGCTGTGATCTCTCTGGTGCTGTCATTCGGTGTGCCAGGGCATCCAAGCCGTGCACAGCCGTTCGCGTGGGCCCCGCCGCGCGCCACAGCGCCGGCGGAGTGAGCGCGTGGCCGCCGCGCGGTGTTCCCTGCGGTGGTCGGGTGTTGGGGTGGTCGTTCGGCAAGTGCCGTTCACCGACGGGCGCGCCTGATCCGCGGCGGCGCGCCTTCCGCAGCAAGAGCATCCCTGAGGCCTACTGCACGCCCAGCTTCTTCTGCAGGCTGCTGGACGATGTCGTGTACTGGAAGACGCGCTTCTTGTCGGGATAAATGATGTCGGCGGCGGCCTGCGCCATCAGCGCTGCCTCATGAAACCCTGAAAGAATGAGCTTCAGCTTGCCGGGATAGTAATTGATATCCCCGATGGCAAAGATGCCGGGCGCGCTGGTCTGGAACTTCTCCGTGTCGACCGGCACCAGGTTTTCATGCAGATTGAGACCCCAATCCGCAATCGGCCCAAGCTTCATGGTCAGCCCGAAAAATGGCATCATGCGCGTGCACGGGATCTGGGCTTCGCCGTCCTTGGCCTTGACCGTCACGCCGCTCAGCTGGCCGCCATCCCCATGCAGGGCCGACACCTGGCCGATCCTAAAGGCCATCTCGCCTTTCTCGACCCGGGCAAACATGCGCTTGACGCTGTCAGGATGTGCGCGGAACTGGTCGCGCCGGTGAATGAGCGTCATCGATTTCGACAACGGCAACAGGTTCTCGCACCAGTCGAGCGCTGAATCACCACCGCCGACGATCACGATGTCATGGTCCTTGAAGGCGTCCATGCGTTTGACGGAATAGAAGACCGAGCGGCCCTCGTAGTCTTCGATGCCGGGCAGGGGCGGGCGCTTCGGTGTGAACGATCCGCCACCGGCGGCAATCACAACGCCCTTGGTGAGAAACGTTTCGTCGGCGTCGGTTGACAGGAGGAAACGGCCGTCGGGTTGTTTTTCCAGGCCTGCAACCTGTCGATTGTAATGGAACGTCGGCCCGAATGGCGTGATCTGTTCCATCAAGCGGTCGGTCAACTCCTGCCCGGTGACAATCGGATAGGCCGGAATGTCGTAGATCGGTTTTTCGGGATACAACTCGGCGCACTGCCCACCGGGGCGATCGAGAATGTCGATCACATGCGCTTTGATATCGACAAGCCCCAATTCAAACACGGCGAACAACCCGCACGGGCCCGCGCCGATGATAACGCAATCTGTCTCGATCGCGGACGATTGAGCCATGCCGGAGACGGTTGGAGCGTCGACAACGTCATTGGACAATGACATCGAAAGGCCTTTCAAATGGGAGGGGGCTGACCTGCAGTGATTGTGGTCTGCAGTTGGGTCCGTCTATGCGACGCAAGCGCACCGATCGGTCAACAGGTCAGGCGTCGGGCAGCGTGGGCCGTTTTCGATCCCGGCGCACTCGCGTCGT
This sequence comes from uncultured Hyphomicrobiales bacterium, assembly GCA_964527285.1. GTDB lineage: Bacteria > Pseudomonadota > Alphaproteobacteria > Rhizobiales > CAZGNQ01 > CAZGNQ01. The sequence continues at coordinate 6,472 of CAZGNQ010000097.1, forward strand.
CCATAGATCTGACCTTTGCTCCGCCGTTTTACGCCTGGGGCATGCAGATATCTGAACAGGAGCCGCCGAGGCAAACGCGCAAGCCTTTCAATCAGAACTGCTTTTCTGGGACCCGCAGTACCAGCCCATCCAAAGCGTCAGTGACCTTGATCTGGCAGCTGAGGCGCGAGTTGTCCGTCACCTCAAACGCAAAATCCAGCATGTCCTCTTCGGTTTCCTGCTTGTCGCCGACCTTTTCGACCCACGCATCGTCGACATACACGTGACAGGTGGCGCAGGCGCAGGCACCGCCGCATTCTGCATCGATGCCCGGCACATCGTTCTTCAAGGCCGTTTCCATCACCGTCATGCCGACCTCGGCATCGACCGTTTTGCTGTCGCCGTTGTGTTGGATGTAGGTGATCTTGACCATGGCGGGTGTCGGCCTTTCGCGGCGTGGCGGATTGTGTGCGGGGCGGCGCCGGCGGGCAATTTGTGCGCCGTGACGGTTGCCGTCCACCGGTTCGACATATGCCCTTCGCGCCAGGAGCGCAAATGCCCGGCCGCGACGCGATTGGGCGTCGCCGCGCACATTTATGCCATCGGTCGCAGGCGCTCAATGTCGCGCAACACGGCCTCGAATGCCGCCAGGATCGGGGCAAGGGCCTGTTCGGTCGTCACGGCGCACCGGGGTGATGGCATCTGTTCGGCCGTTTCGGCCCGCTCGCCGAGCGTGAAGGCACCGATTGCGCGCGCAGAGCCCTTGAGGCCGTGCATCTCGCGCTGCCAGGCATCGGGTGCTGGTGCGGGCGCTGCGGCACTCGAGTGCGCCGTGCGTGCGCGCGCGATGATGGTGGGCGTATGATCAGCGAAGCTTTGCAGGATATCAAAGCGCAGCGCCGGGTCGCCCAACGTATAGCGATCGAGGAACGCGACATCGATGGCCGACGCGGCTTGCTTGCAGACGTTGCGCGGCCCTGGCTGTGCTGGTGTCATGGGGTCATCCGAAGTGAAAGATGTCGTGAGAACAAAAGGCTAGAGCGTATCCGTCTTTTCCACCACAGGCGGGCAGGCTCCAGGCTGCGTTGTCACAACGCGTCGACCGTGCGAAGCCGCAACGCCCTGCGGGCAAAGGGTGCACGACCGGTGCTAACATCTCATGATCGCAGGGCCGGCGGGCACCAGCGGCTCAGCGCGGGCTGCGAGCATGGTTGAGCGCACCTTGCCAACGCAGTGCGCAGCACACCGCGCCTCAACCCATCTGAGCGATATCGCGTCCAACAGGGCCGTTGGTGGCAAAATCGGCCACACTTGCGATGTTCATTGCGCATTGCAGCGGTCAATCTCGCCGTATTTGACAGGCACAAGCCGATGACGTCACCAGCGGGGGTGATGGTTCGTGATTGGCGAGACGCTTATGCTTGCGCACACTGTGGCGGATCGCGCATCGCTACAGGTTTTCCCGCACGCGTTGAGAGTGTTCCGGCTTCTGCTGTTGCTTTTTCGAAACGCGAGTTGTTTGAAACAGTGGTGCGCTCCGCTGACGCCGTGATCATCAGACATTCGTATGGCCCAACCAGACAGCTCCTCGTCCCAGCGCCAGCGCCGCGATGGTCCCGCCGACACCGGCGCCGGACGCCAAACTCTGGCGCCTGGGGATGGTCGCGGTTCTGACAACGTGGACCGTGCGGGCGCCCAAGAGCGGCCGGCCCCACCGCGTGTGACGGTTGGAGCATCGCAGGCGGGCCACACGCCCCCGCCGCGCCGCCGGGCTGCAGGGCCCGCCCGCGGAAATGTTGCGGCCAACGACGACGCCCCATCGATCGGCGGGCTGATTTTCGCGCTCAATCAGCGTCCTTCCAACCGACCGTTTTTTTACGCCGGCGTTGCGTCAATCGTCTGGTCGCTGATCGGGGTCAGTCTGATCTGGGCGTTCACGGCTGCCCGCATCGACGACGGGCGATCGTTCATCGGCGCATTCCTGACGGCGGAAGGGTTGGCGGTCCTGTTTGGCACGTTGGTGCCATTGGCCATCTTCTGGTCGGTCGCCATGCTGGTGTGGCGCGCCCAGGAACTCAGGCTGATGTCGTCGGCAATGACCGAAGTGGCCATCCGTCTGGCTGAGCCCGATCGTCTTGCCGAGCAATCGGTCGCCTCACTTGGTCAGACCGTGCGCCGGCAAGTCGGTTCAATGAACGACGCGATTTCGCGCGCGCTGGGCCGTGCCGGCGAACTCGAGGCGATGGTCCATAACGAGGTCACCGCACTGGAGCGCTCGTACAGCGAGAACGAGATGCGCATCCGCCGGCTCATCGACGAGCTGGTGAGCGAGCGCACGGCCTTGACCAACAATTCTACGCGCGTGAACGAATTGCTCCAGGGGATCGGCTCCCAGGTGACGCGCGAAATTGAGACCGCCAGCCAATCGGCCATTGGCGAGTTGGAGCGCGCCACGCAAGGGCTGTCCGCGCGGGTGGAAAGCGCCAGCGCCCTTCTCAACGAAGCCTTGGCGAAGGGCTCCGACGAGGCCGCGCAGCTTCTGTCGGTCAAGGGAAACGCGCTGGCGACGACGCTCAATGAGCTCAGCGGGCAGATCACCTCAGACGTGCCCCAGCTGCTTGAACGCATGGGCCAAGAGCAGATCCGTCTCAAAGGCGTGGTGGACAATGCAAGCGAGACGCTGACGACACTGGACGGCACGTTGAAGACGCGCACGACCGCGCTGGGCGAGGCCATCGGGGAGAATGCGCGGGCGTTCGATGCGACGTTTGTTGAGCGCACAAGTGCATTCGAAGAGGCGCTTTCCAGCCGCCTCAATGAGATCGAGACGACGTTTGCGCGCAATCATTCGAGCTTCGACGAAAAACTGGCCGCGCAGACTAGCCTTTTTGAAGAGACGGCAGGCAACCACTTCGGTCGGCTGGAGACCGCGACATCCGGCCATGTCGATCGGCTCAATGCGGCGATGGTCGAGCACACCGCCAACATGAAGATCGAGCTGACGACCGCGGTTGATGAGCTTGAAGGCGTGATGGGGGACACGCGGTCGGACGTCGAGGCACTGATGAACGAGCGCTCCGCTGAACTGGCCGCAACCCTTGGCGAACACACCAAGTCGCTTGAGGCGACCCTCGTACAGTCCCACAGCGGACTTGACACATTGATCGGTGGGAAGACGGCCGAGTTGACGGGCGTGCTCGAAGGCCGCACGGGCGAACTGGCAGAGCTCCTCGCGCAGACCCACAGTGGGCTTGACACATTGATCGGTGGGAAGACGACCGCGTTGACGGGCGTGCTTCAAGGCCGCACGGGCGAACTGGCAGAGCTCCTCGCGCAGACGCGCAATGATGTGGACAGTTTGCTTGGCGCGCGCACCCAGGAGCTGTCTGCAGAACTCGCGAACAAGGCTGATGCGCTGGACGCCGCACTTGAAGGGCGCATCGCGCAGTTTGACACGGCACTGAGTGAGCGTGCGCAAGGCTTCTATGAGGCCGTCAGCCAGACATCCAGCCAGATGGAAGAGGCGGTGGCAGGCACGGCCGAGCAGATCACGAACCAGCGCGCGTTCCTCACCGATGCCATGGCGGCGTCAACGCAGGCGTTTGACGCCACGGTCACGTCCGCGAGCGCGGCACTGCGAGACTCGCTGGCGGCCGGCAGCGACGTTGTGAGCGGTGTTGCCCAATCCCACGCAGAGCACCTGACGCGCACCGCAAGCGACGCGAGCGACGCCATCGGCGCGCAGGCGGAACGCCTGGAAAATGCCATCGCCCAGACGTCGGATGGGCTTGAGCAGGCACTCATGGCGCGATCCAACCAGATTGACGAGGTGTTCGAGCGCCGGCTCGATCTGCTCGACGCCACGGTGCGCGAGGGCGCGAGCCTGATCGACGCGGCGGTGGGCGAGCGCGCCGATGCGCTGAACGCGGCGCTGGCCAACCATGGGGCCCTCGTGCGTGATGCGCTGAAGACCCAGTCCGAGGCGCTGGAGGACAACCTGCGCAAGGGTGTTGAGACCGTCAATCGTGTCAGCGAAGACATCGCTGGCCTGTCGCGGCGCACGATTGAAAGCCTCAGCGAGCAGGCCGAATTGCTTCAGGCGACGTCACAGGGGCTGCTGACGCAGATCCAGGATCTCACGAAGCGTTTTGAGACCCAAACGCGCGACATCGAGCGCTCGGCCCACGGCCTGGAAACCTCCAACTTCAGGATCGACACGACGCTCAAGACCCGACACGCCGAGTTGACCGAACTCATGGAGAAGCTGGGCGATCGGGCCCAGGAACTCGACGGTCTGATGGCCTCCTACACATCGCGGATCGATACCGCCCTTAACGAAGTGCAAAAGCGCGCTGTCACAACGGGCGCAACCCTCGCCGAGACCACGCAGCAATCATCGCAACAGGCTTTGAGCGAGTTGCAGGCTTTGCGTGAGCGCACGAAGCTGGAAACCGAAGAGGCGCTGAAGGACGTGCGCTCAAGCCTGGGCTCCGTCCACAGCGAGGTTGCCAAGCAGTTGGGCGAAATCACCACGCAGGTGTCGTCGACAACGCAGGAAGCACGCGAGAAGACCGCGCTTGCGGCCGACGAATTGCGTTCAACGCAGTCAACCATCCGCGAGCAGGCCGGCGCCCTGCCGACGATCGCGCGCGAGAGCGCCAGCGCCATGCGCACGGCCCTCCAGGATCAACTCAAAGCCATTGAAAAGCTGTCGCATTACGCCGGCAGTGCACGCGGCGGGGGCAGTGCTCAGGTGGGCGGACGCGGTGTGGACGTGCCCCAGAAGCCCCCATCTTCCAGTGGGCAAGGCCGATCTGCGGTGGCTGGCTCC
>CAZGNQ010000098.1:0-4674 GCA_964527285.1 uncultured Hyphomicrobiales bacterium
CCTTTCACCCGAGGTTGCCAAACCCATCAAGGTCGGCCAAGCCGGGCAGGGCGCGGATGAGGGGTTCGGCGGCTACCATTGGTACCCGCCACTCGCAAATTCCAACGACGCGGTGGCGGACTATGCTGCGGCATTCTTTGACCGAACGCACACGCGCATGGCCCAGCACGTGAGCGCTGCATACCTGCCCGACCGGGACGAAAGCATAGACTTCGTCGTGCAGCATTTTGCTCTTCCCGGCGCACAGACCGCGATCGACAAGGCGCTGCGACTGGACACCAACGTCATGCTGGTGGACGATCCCGTGAAGCGCGTGGACAACATGACAATGGCGTGGGGCCTGGAGGCACGCGTCCCGTTCCTCGACCATGAACTGGTGGAACTGGCCGGACGCATCCCGGCAGAGCATAAACTCGCGCACGGTGGGAAGGGCGTGCTGAAAGAGGCGGCGCGCCTTGTCGTCCCCCCTGAAGTGATCGACCGGCCCAAAGGTTATTTTCCCGTCCCCGCGCTCAAGTATATCCAGGGACCTTATCTCGACTTCGTCCGGGATGCGCTGACCAATGAGGCCGCGCGCAACCGTGGGCTCTTCCGTGAGGACTACCTGGAGCGGCTGTTTGCTGCGCCGGCCGATCACATCACGAACCTGCGCGGGTCTGAGCTGTGGCAGGTTGCAATGCTTGAGCTTTGGCTGCAATCGCACGGAGTTTCGTGATGACGGACGTCGGCCGGAACCGGGCAAGGCAGGCACAGCGGCACCGGTTGCAGCGCCTCCACCAGCAGGCTGGCCCGCCGGAGCACGGCGACGATCGACCCGTGAAGGACAACAGCGCCATCGACTGCGGGTGGGGTCGGCTGCATTTTGCGCACACCTATCAAAGCCCGGAGGTCCTTGCCGAGGCCCTGCGCGCCGAGGCGCCCGGCAAGCGTGACATTGCATTTTATGTCCGCGATCCGCATGTGCTGCTCGCAGCCGCACCTCAAGATTTGTTTCTCGATCCCTCGCACACCTACCGTCTGGACCTCGCTACCTACCGTCCGTCGCGCTCGCGACGACGAACCTTTTTCATCCGCCGCCTGTCCACCAGCCGTGATGCGGAGGCGGTCAACGTCATCTATGCGTCGCGCGGCATGATCCAGGTGCCTCCCGATTACTTCTGGGCGCGCCGCGACGACAGAGCGCTTGTCGTCCTGGTCGCGGAGGATGCCGAGACGGGCGCCATTCTTGGCTCGGTCATGGGCGTCGACCATGCCCGCGCTTTCGGAGATCCGGACCTCGGCGCATCGCTGTGGTGTCTGGCCGTCTCCCCTCAAGCGCCGCACGCCGGGCTGGGTGAAGCGCTCGTGCGCCGCCTGGCCGAACACTGCAAAACCAGGGGCGCAGACTTTCTCGATCTGTCGGTCATGCACGACAATGTCGAAGCCATCTCGCTTTACGAAAAGCTCGGCTTCAAGCGGCTGCAGGTGTTTGCGGTCAAGAAGAAAAACCCCTTCAACGAGCGGCTGTTCACGGGCCAACCAAGCGACGGGGCGCTCAATCCCTATGCGCGGATCATCGTCGACGAGGCGAGGCGTAGAGGCATTGCCGCTGAGGTCATCGACGCGGAGGGCGGATTTTTCCAACTGACCTATGGCGGGCGCTCCGTGCGCTGCCGGGAGGCGCTGAGCGAATTTACATCCGCAGTGGCGTTATCCATCTGCGACGACAAACGCGTGACTCGCCGGCTTGTTGCGGAGGCCGGCGTGAGCGTTCCGCAGCAACTTGAAGAGCCAACAGACGATACACTCGCCGCATTCGTGGCGCAGCACGGCCAGGTGGTCGTCAAGCCGGCGCGCGGCGAACAGGGCAAGGGCGTCAGCGTCGGTCTGACCACGCTTGAGGAGGTGCGCAAGGCCATCGATGCGGCGCGCCAACACTGCCCCGACGTCATCATTGAGCAGCATTTTGCCGGCCTCGACCTGAGGCTCATCGTTATCGACTACCGGGTGGTGGCTGCTGCCATCCGACGCCCGGCCAGGATAATCGGCGATGGGCGGGCCACCGTGGGCAAGCTGATTGAGGCGCAGAGCCGACGCAGATCTGCGGCGACAGACGGTGAGAGCCGCATACCGCGCGATGCCGAGACCGCGCGCTGCCTGGCGGCAGCCGGCTATAGCGAGAATGACATTCCTCCGGCTGGCGCGGAAATCGAGGTGCGCCGAACGGCCAATTTGCACACCGGCGGCACCATCCATGACGTGACGGCCGAAACGCACCCACGCCTGATTGATGCGGCGTGCCGCGCCGCGCGGGCAATCGAAATCCCTGTGACCGGTATCGATCTGATGGTTCACTCACCCCGGCAGCCGGACTACGTGTTCATTGAAGCGAATGAGCGTCCCGGGCTTGCCAACCACGAACCGCAACCGACGGCCGAACGCTTTGTCGATCTTTTATTTCCCCTCTCCATGCCCCAAGCCGCGCGGGCCGCGCAGACACCGGAGACCTGATGCAAGCGATGAGCCCACTGCGACTGGATATCGACACCGTTTATCTTCAGGAGCAGCTCAAAGCGCTGCTCGAGATCGCCAGCCCAACCGGCTATACGGACACCGTCGTGCGTCACGTCTGCGCTGAACTCACGCGCCTTGGCGTTCAGCACGATCTGACTCGCAGGGGCGCCATTCGCGCGCGCCTCACCGGAGACCATACAGGCGGTGCGCGGGCCATTGTCGCCCATCTGGATACGCTGGGCGCGCAGGTGAAAAATCTCAAAGCAAACGGCCGGCTCGACGTGGCGCCCATCGGCACGTGGTCGGCGCGCTTTGCCGAGGGCGCACGGGTGACAATCTTCAGCGAAAAAGGCGCCTATCGCGGCACCATCCTGCCACTTAAGGCGTCTGGCCACACCTACGGCGATCTCATCGACGACGCGCCGATCGGCTGGGAACATGTGGAAGTGCGCGTCGATGCCTACGCCTACAGCACCGACGATCTGGAGCGCCTTGGCATCGATGTCGGCGATATCGTCGCCATCGATCCACAGCCCGAGTTTCTCGATAATGGCTTTATCGTCTCACGCCATTTGGACAACAAGGCCGGTGTCGCTCTGATGCTTGCCAGCCTGAAGGCGCTGCGGTCATCCCGCGCGCAGTTGCCGGTGGATGTGTTCTGGCTGTTCACCATTGCAGAGGAGGTTGGCCACGGGGCGTCGTCAATTCTTCTCCCCGACATCGCCTCGATGGTCGCCGTGGACAACGGCACATCCGCACCCGGCCAGAACTCCGCCGAGTTCGGCGTCACGATATCCATGGCGGACCAGACCGGACCGTTTGATTTTCACCTCACACGCAAGCTTGTGGAACTGGCGCGTGACAACGACATCAAGTTTCAGAAGGACGTGTTCCGATACTACCGCTCGGACAGCGCTTCAGCCATCGAGGCCGGGGCGGATGTGCGCACGGCACTGGCGACCTTCGGCGTCGATGCCAGCCACGGGTATGAGCGGATCCACATGCACGCGCTGCGCTCATTGGCCGAGTTGGTAACGTGCTATGCACAAAGCGATGTCGACATCCCGCGGGATGAGCAAGCGGTGGGCGACATCGAAGGTTTTACGGAGCAGCCGACTGAAGAAGCGGAACAGGATCTATCTCCCGACGTACAGATTGAGGATGGTGAACCTGTCGCCTAAGACGTGCTGCCTGAGCGCTGCGCCATCCTGAAAGCAGGCGTGCGCTTCGGGTGAGCCAAACGATGCGTGTCCGGTCACTGCGATTGAGCCACAAGATCGGCCGAAGCGTGCCGAAACATCAGTCGGCCTGGACTGCGCGCCCAACGCACGCGGTGCAATCATCAGTCTGCGTCCAAGTTGACACCTGGCGGTCTTTTTCGCCGCTGGCCCCATGATCGTGCATCAGCACCATGTGCGGCACTGTCAGTGCCGCAAGCGTCATGAACACTGCGCTTAGGAGGTCCGAGCCCGGGTTTGTTGTCGCGGCCGTCAGCGCGCCGACGATTGTGCCAACGATTGCAATGAGCGCATAAGGTGCGGCGGCAACGGCAAGCCGCTTCACCCCACCATTGGTCTCCTTCAGCGCTTGGATCGTGTGGCGGATGCTGTGCACGCCGCAAAAATAAAGAAGAAAGAATGTCAACGGCTGAAGCAAAAGAGCAGCGAGGAGGATCATCGCGATCTCAAGAGCTGCGCCGGGTGATTTCATGGCCAGAAAACCGATAATCATGGCGCTGGCTTGAAGCAGCGGAATGGCCAGGATCGCCATTATTTGACCGGTGAGAAGGGCTGCCCCCTCTGGCGCGAGCCAGCCGAAGATGCTGCTCACCTCGTCACGATGAAACACCGCGGTCGCGCAGAGCATTGCGCCAGCCACGGCGATACGCGGTAAACCTGGTAGGTCATCTTTCCAATCGTCGGCGAAATGAACGATGGAGATCAGCAAAAACGCTGGCAAGGCCAATTCTGGTGCAACCGACCACAAGCCGAGAAATTCCAGCGCCAATCCGACGTATCTCGCCAAGAACACGTGAAAATCACGCTCAGTCTTGCCATCAGCGGCTGCGCGCCAGACAGGAACATCGCATGCGCCGTGCGGGATGCCGAGGATCAGGATCACAAGCGCCGCCGCGTAAGGCCAATCAAGTGGATTGACGGAGAAGCCTGCACCATTGGTCAG